>NZ_NHPF01000112.1:0-51471 GCF_002252925.1 Halorubrum sp. Ea8 | reverse complement strand
GGCGGTCAGCGTCGAATCGACTCCGCCCGAGAGGCCGAGGACGGGCTCCACGGGATCACGATGCCCTCGGCGGTGAACGACCCGGACGTGATGACCGACGCCGAGCGCGTCGCCCACGAGCTCGGGATCGAGTACGACGTGGTCGAGATCCAGCCGATCGCGGAGTCCTTCTTCGACGCATTCCCGGAGGCCGCGGCCGATCAGACGGCGGCCGGGAACGTGTACGTCCGGACCCGCGCGGTCCTCAATTACCTCGTCGCCAACGCGGAGAACCGGGTCGTGCTCGGGACGGGGAACCGCGCGGAGGCGATGACCGGCTACTACACGAAGTACGGCGACCAGGCGGTCGACTGCAACCCGATCGGGAACCTCTACAAACAGCAGGTCCGGCAGCTGGCGGCGCACGTCGGCGTCCCGCGCGAGCTCGTGATGCAGGAGCCGACCGCGGGGATGTGGGAGGGCCAGACCGACGCGGAGGAGATTGGCCTCGACTACGACACCGTCGACGCGATCCTCGCCGTCCACGTCGACGGCGGGCTCTCCCGGGCGGCGACGGTCCGCGAGCTCGACGTGCCCGCCGAGGCCGTCGACCGCGTCGTCGAGCTCCACGATCGCAGCGCTCACAAGCGGTCGATGCCGCCGGCTCCGGAGCGGTAAGCGGCGTCAGCGGGGACGGCGAGGGCCGGAGCGGAGAGCGGGCCGGAGCGGAGAGCGGGCCGAAGCGGAGAGTGGGCCGAAGCGGAGAGCGGGCCGAAGCGGAGGGAGTCGGAACGGAGAGCGGGCCGTTCAGGCGTCGTGCGCCCGTTGTTTCGTGACCTCCGCGATACCGGCGTTGGCCGAGCAGTTCGGGCACGCGTGGATCCGGCCGCGCGCGTCCGAAAACACGCGGGCGAACCGGTCGGAGACGTGCGCGTCGCAGTGTTCACACGTGGGCATGGCAGGGGCTCCCCTCGTGCGAGGTGGCGTCGTGTATCATGGTGTTCTGTGCGTGTGAGAGTTGGTCACGAACACCTAAGTGGGCTTTCCGAACTCCGGCCCAAATTACGCCCAAAACGCCGGCCGCCGGGGGACGGGGGGCGGTCAGAACGCTCGCAGGTCTTCGAGCACGGCTAGCGCGGAGCCGTCGTCAACGGCCCCGCGGGCGGCGTCGAGTCCCTCCTCGATCGAGTCGGCGTCCTCGCGGGCGTAGATCCGGAGCGCGGCGTTGACCGCGACCGCGTCGGCGAAGGCGTCGTCGCGCTCGCCGGACAGCACCTCCTCCGTGATCCGCGCGGAGTCGACGGCGACGTCGTCGACCGCGAGGTCCGCCTCTTCGAGGTCCATCCCGTACTCGGCGGTCTCGATCTCGAAGTCGTCGAACGACGCGCCCTCGCTGCCGGCCGCGTCGCCGTCGTCCGCGCTCGCTCCCTCGCCGTCGCTCGCGGGGGCCGCGTCCCACTCGGCGACCTTGGTGTAGCCGGGCCGCACGTCGTCGTACCCCTCCATGCCCTGGAACATCAGGACGCGGTCGAGGTCGTGGAACTCGCTCTCGACGAACGTGTCGACCACCTTCTTCGCGAACGCGAGGTGGTAGAAGGAGCCGAGGTGGACGGACGCGCCGGCGGGGTTCGCCAGCGTCTCGATCGTGTTGACGAACGTGCGGACCCCCATCATGTCCCGGCGGTCGAACAGGTCGTCGATCGCGGGGTTGAACGCGGGCTGGTAGTAGAAGCCGAAGCCGGTCTCGTCGACCATGTCGGCCGAGTCCGCGGGGGTCAACTCGGTGTGGACGCCGAGCTCTTCCAAGACGTGCTTGTAGGCGTCCTGCTTCTGCGTGGGGACGCGGTCGCCCGAGTGGACGACGACGGGGGTGCCCGCGGCGGCCGCGACCGCCCCGGCCGCGACGCCGAGGATCGCGGAGCGCCCCTTGCCGTCGTAGTTGGCCCCGCAGTCGACGGGGTCGGCGTCGGGTTCGGCGTACTCGACGCGCTCGCACATCACGTCGACGTACGCGCCAAGTTCCTCGGGCGTGTTCCGCTTCCAGCGGTTCGCGAGCCAGAACGCCCCGAGCGTCGTCGGGTCGGGCTCGTCCGCGAGGATGCGTTCGAACGCCTCGGTCGCCTGTGCGCGCGTCAGGTCGTCGGCCGACTTGTGGCCGGAGCCGCAGACCTCGGTCATCAGCCGCTTGAGGGGCCAGTCGCCGAACTCCTGAGTCGCCTGAGCCATACGCGTCGTTCGGGTCCTCGGACGAAAAGTCCCTCGCTCGGCTCCCGTGCGGTGGGAACCGACCGGCCGAGATCGAACCCGGCGAGAGCGGCCCCGTCAAGTGCAGGCCCGGCGAGAGCGGACCCGGCGGGTGCAGGCCCGGCGAGTGCGCGCGAGCGACGAGCCCACCGACGCGACCGTCTCTCTCCGGTTCCGTGGTACTGAATCACACACACTAAACCACCAATCGTTGTGTTTTCTCTTCTTACACTGTACATTCTAAGTACTCTATCGTCACTAGAGTTTGTAACACACCAAGATAAGCGTTAGAGTTATATGTATGTCCATCCAGTAAAGAATTGTTCCCGATGACGTCCAAATCCGTGGCCACCGCACTCACGCTGTATCGCGCCCGCACTCTGACGCTCGAACAGGCCGCCACCGTCGGCGGCTGCTCGGCGGCGGAGTTGGAGGAGAGCGCCCGGGCGTTCGCGCCGGCGCCCGGGGCGGCCCCCGCTGACGACTGACTCCTCCGCGACGACCGACGGTTCCCGGAACCGCTGACCACCTCCGAAACCGGTAGGTATGCGCGGTCCCAACGGAACGCAATGAGTTTGGACGCCGATTGGCGGGCCGACATCGACTCGGTCGACGCCGTGCTCATCGACGAGTTCCAGAGCGACTTCCCCGTCGAGTCGCGCCCGTTCGAGCGGGTCGCCGGCGAGATCGCGGCCGAGACGGGCGTCGACGTCGACGCCGCGGCGGTGCTCGACCGCGTCCGCGACCTCCGCGAGCGGGGGGTGTTCCGGCGGTTCGGCGCGGTGCTCAATCCGCCCGTCATCGGCTCGTCGACGCTGGCGGCGGTGCGGGCGCCCGAGGAGCGGTTCGACGAGATCGCCGACGTGATCAACGGCTACCGGCAGGTGAACCACAACTATCGTCGCGACCACGAGTGGAACCAGTGGTTCGTCGTCACCGCGGGCTCCCGCGAGACGCGCGACGCGATCCTCGCGGAGATCGAGGATCGGACCGGCTGCGAGGTGCTGGCCCTCCCGATGCTGACAGACTACTACATCGACCTGGAGTTCCCCGTGGTGAACGGGGACCGGTTCGCGCGCGAGTCGCTCGACCACACGGCGGTCTCCGCCACCCGCATCTCGGAGGACGCCCGGGGCGACCTGACCGCGCTGGAGGCCGATCTCCTCCTGGCGATCCAAGACGGCTTCCCGCTGTCGGCGACCCCCTACGCCGACGTGGCGGCCGAGATCGACGCCCCCCTCGACGACGTCCTCGCGGCGGTCGATCGCCTCCTCGCGGACGGCTGTATCAAGCGGATCGGCTGCGTCGTCAACCACGTCGTCACCGGGTTCACGAACAACTGCATGGTCGTCTGGGACGTGCCCGACGACGAGCTCGACGAGCGCGGCGAGGCGGTCGGCAGCCTCCCGTACGTCACGCTCTGTTACCACCGCCCGCGCCGGCCCGAACAGGAGTGGGAGTACAACCTGTTCACGATGATCCACGGGCGCGAGGCCGAGGCGGTCGACGCGAAGATCGACGAGCTGGCGGCCGAGCACCTCCCGTTCGACCACGAGCGGCTCTACTCCACGGAGACGCTGAAACAGACCGGCGCGCAGTACGAGGACCTCGTCGCCGACGAAGAGGAGTGAGGAAGGGGTCTATCGGGGTTCAGTCGGTTCAGTCGTCGCCGAGCGACGGCGACGAGCCGTCCGTGTCGGTGCCGGGCGCGTCGCGGCCGCGGCCGCGGACGCCGGCGTCGAGCCCGCTCCCCGCGCCGAGCCGATCGAGCGCGTCCGCGCCGGCGACCGCGACGACGACGAAACCGACCTTCGAGACGACGTCGAGGTAGACGAACACGAGCATCTCCGTGGAGCCCGTCAGGAGCCCGAGCCCGGTGGGCGCGAGCACCCACACGACTGGGTACAGCGTCCAGAGGACGACCGTGATGTTCCGGAGCGTCCCGAAGACGGCGCGGACGCGGTCCCCCTCGGCCGACGCCGAGCGCGGGAGCGCGGCGAGCAGGCCGTAAACGAGCGCGGCGTACGCCGCCGCGGCGACGCCGAACAGGGCCCACGAGAGCGTGCCGGCGGTGACGACCGCGGCGGTCCCGCCGGCGATGATCACCACGTCGACCGCGATCAGCCCGGCGAGCAGCCGGCGCGACGGCCGCGCGAGCAGCCCGAGGTACAGGATCAGCAGCGGCGTCGTTATCAGCCAGTCGACGTAGCGGGCGACCTCGAGGTCGCCGCCGGGCGTCGACAGCACGCCGAAGCCGAGCGCCATCGCGAGGTACGCGAGCGCCGCGACCCCGGTGACGCCGGTGAGAGTGGCGTAGTACCGCGCGTGCGACTCGCCGGTCTCGGACGACCCCGTGAGCCACGCCCACAGCGGCGGGACCGTGCCCGCGCCCATCGCGAGGACGCCGAGCCACGCCCATATCGTCGTGTCGGCGATCATCTCGGGTCACCTCCCTCCCCGGCGGCGCCGTCGTCGGGCGCGCCGGACGAGAAGTCGAAGGCGGAGTCGTCTCCCCCGCCGTCGGTTCCGGGGTCGCCGCCGCCCGCCGTCCCGCCGTCGGAGACCGCCGTCGCCGTCGCGGGCTCCGGGCCCCCTCCGAGCGCGTCGTCGGCCGTGAACTCGAAGCCGCCGACGGCGTCGCGCAGGCTGCGGGCCCGGTCGGAGAGCGACTCGGCGGCGGTCTCGACCGCCCCGAGGGTCCGCTCCTGCTCGTCGACCGCGCCGGTGACGTCGCCGGCCGCGCCGGCGGTCTGCGCGCTGATCGCGGAGACGTCCTCGACGTGGCCGACGACCGCGTCCACGGAGTCGGCCTGCGTCTCCGTGGCGCGGGTGATCTCGGTCATGCTGGTGTCGGTGCGCTCGGAGGCCTCCGCGAGCCGTTCGAGCGCGTCGATCGACGTCTCGACGGTCTCGACGCCGGCGGAGATCCGCTCTTCGGTGCGCTCCATCGCGTTCGCGCCCGTCTCCGCGCGCTCCTGTACGGAGTGGATCCGCGCTTCGATCTCGCTCGCGGACTCCTGCGTCTCCTCGGCGAGCGCCTTCACCTCCTCGGCGACGACCGCGAAGCCGGCGCCCTCCGCGCCGGACCGGGCCGCCTCGATCGACGCGTTGAGCGCGAGCAGGTTCGTCTGCTCGGCGATCTCCGAGATGGTGTCGACGACCTCGCCGATCTCCTCGACCTCCGCGGCGAGCGCCTCGACCTCGGCGGTCGTCTCCGCGGTCGTCTCCTCGACCGCGTCCATCTCCGCGAGCGCCTCCTCCGCGGCCTCCCGTCCCTCCTCGCCGACCGCCGCGGCGTGCTCCGCGGTCTCGGCCACGTCGGTGACGGTGGAGGCGACCTCCTCGGCCGACGACGCGAGGTTCTCCGCCTCGTCGGTCGCCGCCTGGAGGTCGTCGCGCTGGGTGCGCGCCCCCTCGGCGATCTCCTCGACCGCCTCGCTCACGGTCCCGGTCGTCGCCCGCAGGCTCTCCGTGCGGTCGTCGACGGTGCCGGCGACGTCGGCGGTGTCCTCGGCGACCGTCGCGACCGACGCCACCGTCCCCTCCAGCTCGTCGGCCATCTCGTTGAAGGCGGCGCCGACCCGAGCCATCGCCTCGTTGTCGCTCTCGGTGTCGACGCGCTGGGTCAGGTCGCCGTCGGCGAGCGCCCGCATGGCCGACTCGTACTCGGTCGCCTTGCGCTCGACCGTCTCGGCTCGCTGCGTCGCCTCCCGGCGGGCCTCCTCGGCCTCCCGGCGGGCGGTCTCCGCGTCGTCGATCTCGGCGCGGAGCGAGCCGCGCATGGCGTCGAACGCCTCGAACAGCCGACCGATCTCGTCGGTCCGGCCGGTCTCGAGCGTCACGTCGAGGTCGCCCTCGGCCATCCGCTCCGCCTTCGTCGTGAGCTGGCGCAGCGAGATGACCGTGTTCGACCCGACCGTGACGCCGATGAGCGCGAGCCCGATCACCGTCAGCAGCGTCATCCCGATGAGGCCGGAGCGGATCTCCGCGCCGACCGCGCCGATTCCCTCCGTCCGGAGGTAGACGACGGCCCCGTACGTGACTGAGATCCCCGTGACGCCGATCAGCGACAACGCGAGCTTCGCGCCGTAGCTCGACCGGACGCCGGAGAACGGTCCCTCTTGCATGATGTATCGATCCACAGGGAAAGCATCAGGATAATAACTTGGGCAAAAATATCAATCATGAGAACCCTGCGGCGCGAAGTCGGTCGGAGACCCCGTCGACCGACGGGCGGCCCGACGCCGACCCGAGATCGAGGGGAACGAGGTGGACCGGTACGTTCACAGGGATTGCGCCCCCCGGGCAGGTATGTCCGACGCGTTCGATCGGCTCGGGTACGGGACGTACAAGCTGGCGGACGGCGAGGAGTGCGTCGCCGGGGTCGCCCACGCGGTCGAGACAGGGTACCGCCACGTCGACACCGCGCAGGGGTACGACAACGAGGCGTCGGTGTCGGCGGGGATCGACCGCACCGACGTCGATCGCGACGACCTGTTCGTCGCGACGAAGCTCTCGACGGACAACCTCTCGTACGACGACGCCACCGCGACCGCGCGGGTGAGCCGGGACCGGCTCGGCGTCGACTCGATCGACATCCTGTACGTCCACTGGCCGATCAACACCTACGACCCCGACGAGACGCTGCCCGCCCTCGACGACCTCGTCGACGAGGGCGTCGCCGACCGGATCGGGCTCTCGAACTTCCGTCCCGACCAGCTCGAGGCGGCTATCGACCGGCTCGACCACGACGTGTTCGCCCACCAGGTCGAGTGCCACCCCCTGCTCCGCCAGCCGGAGCTTCGCGAGCTCGCGGTCGAGCACGGCCACTGGCTCGTCGCGTACTCGCCGATCGCGCGCAACCGAGTCGCCGACGTGGACGTCCTGCGAGATATCGCCGCGAAGCACGACGCGAGCCCGGCGCAGGTGAGCCTCGCCTGGCTGCTCTCGAAAGAGCGGGTCGCGCCGATCCCGAAGGCCGCGAGCGCCGATCACGTCGAGGCGAACTGGGCGGCGCGCGACCTCGACCTCGATCCCGTGGACGTCGAGCGGATCGACGCTCTCGACCGCGAGGATCGAGTCGTCGACTTCGACGAGGCGCCGTGGAATCACGGGTGACGGGAGGACCTCCCGGCCGGTTCGGTATATAGCCGTCCGGAGCCGATCCCACCGCTACGACCCTCTCATAGTCGGTTTTACGTCGGTTCCGGTCGACGCCAACACCGTGACCGACCCCGAGACCGATCCCGCCGGTCGGCCGGCGCTGCTCGCCGCGACGCCGAGCGCGGAGTGGGTCGCCGGATGGCTCCGCGCGCTCGCCCTGCTCGCCGGCGCGACGGCGCTGTTGCTCGCGCTGATCGCGTTCGAGCTCCTCGTTCGGCTCTGAGCGGGGCGCGGCGGTCGCGACGGAATCGCCGCGGCGACGTCGCCGAGCCCCCGCCGTCGCCCGAGGCGGAACTGAACGCCGCCTCGCACCGAACCGCGACCCTGACGTCCCGTCCGTCGCGATTTCACTTCCGCTTTCGGGCGCGTTTTTAAAAGGCGTCGGGACGACGTGACGGGTATGGCCCAGTCCACGTTCGACGACGACGACCTGTTCGGGGAGGCGGCCGCGGAGACGCGCGCGGAGGTCGAAGAGCACCTCGCGGCCGCTCGGGCGGAGCTCCCCGACGCGGACGACGTGTGGGAGACGGACGCGGACAACGTGCTCGGCACCCTCAACGGGCTCAAATCCGCCCTAGACGTCGGCGACGCGATCGGCTCCGTCCGGTCGGCGAAGAAGGCGTACGTGCTCGGGGAGCGCGCCGACGCCTTCGAGGACGCCGACGATCTGAAAGCCGAGATCGAGGAGCTGGAGTCGCTCGTCGGCGACATCGAGAGCGCCGCCGAGGAGGTCGCCTCGCTCACCGGCACCGTCCCCGCGATCCGCGGGGCCCTGCAGGACGCGGCGGAGGCCGCCGAGGAAGGCGACGAGTAGGGTCCCCCGTTTTCACTCGGACTCCCGCTCGACGACCGCCGCCGTGAGCGACGCGAGCGCGTCGCTCGCGAGGCTCAGGAGCTCCTCGCCGCGCTCGGCGTCGCCGGCGGTCGGGTCGCCGACGATGCCGTTCTCGGTGAATTCGTCGGAGTCGTGCGCGAGGTTCACGCCCGAGACCCACTCGCCCCAGCGGTCGGCGGCGCCCTCGCCCGCGGCCGCGACGCGGTCCTCGCGGACGAGGTCGGGGTTCGTCGCGCGCAGTAGCGCCGTCTCCAGCGGGCCGGCGTGGCCCATGTCGGCCCCGTGCTCGCCGACCGCCTCGAACCACGTGAACGCGACGGCGTAGCCGTCGTGGGCGTCTTCCCGGGAGAATCGCCGGGCGACCTCCGCGAGCGCCGCCACGTTGCCGCCGTGGCCGTTGACGAACACGATCCGGTCGATCCCGTGGTGCGGCAGCGATTCGGCCGCCTCGCGGACGTACGCGCGGAAGGCGTCCGGCGAGACCCACATCGTCCCGTCGAAGGCGCGGTGCTCCTCGGCGACGCCGACGGGGATCGGCGGGGCGACCGCGACCTCGCCGGCGGTATCGCCGGGGCCCTCCGTCGCGTCTCCGTCCGCCGATTCGCCTTCCGTCTCCTCGTACGCCGCCGCCCCGGCCTCCGCGACCGCGACGGCGTCAAGCGTGTCGGTCCCGAGGGGCGCGTGGGGGCCGTGCTGTTCGGTGCTGCCGACGGGGACGAACGCGACGTCGACGTCGGCGTCGCGCACGTCGGTCCAGGTGGCGTCCGTGAGTCGCATGCGGTCCCTTCGACGGGACGCGCCGTATAGCCGACGGTCGGACGAGGGGATCGACCGCGAACGGACCGCGAGTCGCCCCGGGAGTTATTTCGATCCGCGATGACAGTCACCTCATGAGTAATGAGAACGAAGACCGCGGTCGAACGGCGGGGGTGACGTTCGGACCGCTGAAGCGGGCGCTTCGCGAGCACGCCTATCCGGTGTCGGTCGCGGAGTTGATCGAGCAGTACGGCGGCTTCGAGCTGGAGACCGGGAGCGGGGGCGAGCGGCTCGAAACCACGCTGGAGCGGTGCGAGCGGACGCGGTTCCACGAGCCGCGCGAGGTGCGCGACGCGATCCTCGACGCGCTGGGCGAGGAGCCGAGAGGGGAGACACCGACCGCGGGAGAGCGCGGGGAGGAGAGCGAGGCCGACGGCGCCGACGACTGGAGTCAGCTGTCGACGTGAGCGGCCCGAGGGGAGGCGTCGGGGCGCTTCGGCCCGTCCCGCCTCAGTCGTCGTCGGTCTCCGCGTCCTCGATCAGGCGCGCGGTGCGCTTCTGCGCGCGGTCGATGAACTCCTGCGGGAGCTCGTCGATCTCGCCGGCCTGCACGCCCCAGAGGTGGGCGTACAGCCCCCCGTTGTCGAGCAGCTCCCCGTGGGTCCCGCGCTCGACGACCTCGCCGCCCTCCAACACGAGGATGGTGTCGGCGTCCTTGATCGTGGAGAGCCGGTGCGCGATGGCGAACGTCGTCCGATCGGCCGTAAGCCGGTCGAGCGAGCGCTGGATCAGCATCTCCGTCTCGGTGTCGACGTCCGAGGTCGCCTCGTCGAGGACGAGGATGTCGGGGTCCTTGAGGACCGCCCGCGCGATGGTGACGCGCTGGCGCTGCCCGCCGGAGAGCTTCACGCCGCGCTCGCCGACCATCGTGTCGTAGCCGTCCGGGAGGTTCTCGATGAACTCGTGGGCCTCCGCGGCCTTCGCGGCCTCGCGGACCTCCTCGTCGGTCGCCTCGAACGTGCCGTACGTGATGTTCTCGCGGACGGTCCCGTAGAACAGGTACGACGACTGGCCGACGTAGCCGATCGACCGGCGGAGCGACTTGAGCGTCACGTCGCGGACGTTCTGCCCGTCGATCCGGATGGCGCCGTCGTCGACGTCGTACATCCGGAGCAGGAGCTTGAGCACCGTGGACTTGCCGGCGCCGGTCGGGCCCACCAAGGCGAGCGTCTCGCCGCCCTCGACTTCGAAGTCGACGTCGGAGACGATGGTCTCCTCGTCGTAGCCGAAGCTCACGTCGTCGTAGACCACGTCGCCGTCGTCGACGACCAGCTCCTCGGCGTCCGGGTCCTCGGCGAGCCGCGAGGGCTCGTCCATCAGACCGAAGATCCGCGCGGAGGAGGCGCGGGCGCGCTGGTACATGTTGATGATCTGCCCGAACTGCGCCATCGGCCAGATGAACCGCTGGGTGTAGAGGATGAAGACGACGAACATCCCCTCGGAGAGCTCGCCGGAGAACGGGCCGGGCGGACCCTGGAACACCCACAGTCCGCCGATGATGAACGTGATCACGAAGCCGATCCCGGCGAGCACGCGGAGCGCCGGGAAGAACTTGATCCGGGTCGTGATCGCGTCCCAGTTGGCGCCGAAGTAGTCCATCGAGACATCGTCGACGCGGTCGGACTCGTACGGCTCGGTGTTCGACGACTTGATCACCTGAATACCGCCGAGGTTGTTCTCCAGCCGGGAGTTCATCTTGCCGACCGTCGACCGCACCTCGGCGTACTTCGGCTGGATGGTCTTGATGAACAGGTAGGTGAACCCGGCGATGATCGGGACCGGAAGCAGCGCGACCAAGGCGAGCTGCCAGTTGATCCAGAACAGCAGGACACCGATCCCGACCACCATCACGGACAGGCGAAACACGGAGTTCATCCCGTCGTTGAGGAACCGCTCCAGCCGGTTCACGTCGTTCGAGAGGATGGACATCATCTCCCCGGTCTGCTTGTCAGAGAAGAACTCCATGTTGAGCCGCTGC
Organism: Halorubrum sp. Ea8; assembly: GCF_002252925.1. Lineage (NCBI taxonomy): Archaea > Methanobacteriati > Methanobacteriota > Halobacteria > Halobacteriales > Haloferacaceae > Halorubrum > Halorubrum sp. Ea8. The sequence continues at coordinate 40,456 of NZ_NHPF01000112.1, read as the reverse complement.
ATCTTGTCGTAGGTGTCCGTCCGGACGTCGTGTTGGATGTTCTGCGCGAACGCGTTGAACCCCCAGTTCCGGATCCAGTGGAACCCCGCGCCGAAGAGGAACGCCCCGGCCAGCACCGCGATCGTGAACCAGAACTGCTCGGTCTGCGCGGTCGGGAGCCACGCGTCCGGTAGCAACACGAGCGGGATCTGCTCGTTGAACGGGGCCTCGCCGCGGAAGATCGCGTCGAGGGCGATACCGAGCATAAGCGGCGGGAGGAGGTCGAGGAGCCGCGCGAAGACGCTGGCGAGGACACCGACGGAGACCTGCGGGAGGTAGTCGCGACCGTACTCGAGGAACAGGCGTTTCATCGGGTTATCGATCTTGTCCCGTTGTTCCTCGAAGGGGTCGTCTTCTTCCCATTCGACGCTACTCATTACCGTTTCATATCGTATCGCGCCGCAAATAGGTTTCCTTCGAACCGAAATACATCGGCGGAAATCTCCGGTTTCGAAGGCCAACGACCGCGTTTCTGTCGTCGGCTACCCCTGCGAGCACGAGCGGCCCCTCACACCTGCCGGCGTTCGACGGACGGGTCGACGTCGGCGGCGGCGAGGTCCTCGCGGATGCGCCGTCGGAGGGGGTCGGGGATATCGTCGCGGGGCACCGGGGCGGCCGTGGCGGTCGCCGTCGCGGCGTCGGTCGCCTCAGGGCCGTCGCCATCGGCGACCGGCACCGTCCAGTAGATGACCCGCTCGGCGTCGGCGTAGAACTCCACCGCGAACCGGTCCCCGCCGCCACCGTCGTAGTGGACGCGGGCGGCGTCGCCCTCGGCGCGCCACCCCTCCCGTCCGACCAGCGCGGCGATCGAGTCGTGCATAGGCGCGCTCGGGCCGGCGGACACATGTGGGTGTCGCCGTCGGGGCGCGCCTCCCGCCGTCATCGATACCGGTTTACAACCGCCGCTCCGACGTGCGGGCATGTCCCTTCGCGTCACGTTCCTCGGCACGGGCGGCGCCGTCCCGACCACCGAGCGCGCGCCGAGCGCACTGTTCGTCAACCGCGAGGGCGACCGCCTCCTCTTCGACTGCGGCGAGGGGACCCAACGCGGGATGATGCGGTACGGCACCGGGTTCGGGATCGACCACGTGTTCGTCTCGCACCTCCACGGCGACCACGTCCTCGGGATCCCGGGCTTGGTCCAGACGCTCGGGTTCAACGACCGATCGGCGCCGCTGACGGTCCACTGCCCGCCGGGGACGGGCGAGGACCTCCGCGACCTCGTCCACGCGGTCGGGCACGACCCCGCGTTCCGGGTGCGAATCGAGGAGGTCGCGCCCGGCGAGGTCGCGCTCGACGCCGACGGCTACGCGGTCCGCGCGTTCGAGACGGAGCACCGGACCGTCTCGCAGGGGTACGTCCTCGACGAGGACGACCGGCCCGGTCGGTTCGACCGCCCGAGGGCGGAGGAACTCGGCGTTCCCGTCGGCCCGAAGTTCGGCCGGCTCCACGACGGCGAGCCCGTCGAGGCCGAGGACGGGACGGTCGTCGAGCCGGATCAGGTCGTCGGCCCGCCGCGGCCCGGTCGGACGCTCGTCTACACCGCCGACACGCGCCCGCGAGAGCGGACGGTCGAGGCCGCCGCCGGCGCCGACCTCCTCGTCCACGACGCGACCTTCGGCGACGACATGGCCGACCGCGCCCGCGACACGGCCCACTCGACCGGCCGCGAGGCCGGGGAGATCGCCGAGCGCGCGGACGCGAAGCGACTGGCGCTCGTCCACATCTCCTCGCGGTACGCGGCCGACGCCTCGCCGATCCGTCGGGAGGCGATGGAGGCGTTCGACGGCGACGTGCTCCTCCCGGACGACGGCGACCTCGTCGAGGTGCCGTTCCCCGACGCGGAGGAGTAGGGTCGGTCGAATCGTGGGCCGGATCGACCCCCCCTTCCGGGAAAGCTTGATGAGTCGCGCCGCCGACCCCTCGCGTATGTCAGACGACTGCATCTTCTGTTCGATCGTCGCCGGCGACATCCCGGCGCGGACCGTCCACGAGACCGACGACGTGCTTGCGTTCCTCGACGCCAACCCGCTCGCACGCGGGCACACGCTCGTGATCCCGAAGTCGCACGCGCAGCACGTCGGCGACCTCGACGACGACCTCGCGAGCGAACTGTTCGCGACGGTGACCGAGCTCACCCCGCGGGTGCAGGCCGCGGTCGACGCCGACGGCGCCAACGTCGGGATCAACGACGGCGAGGCGGCCGGGCAGGAGGTCCCCCACGTCCACGTCCACGTCATCCCGCGGTTCGAGGGCGACGGCGGCGCGCCCCTCCACGCGGTGGGCGGGACGCGACCCGACCTCTCCGACGACGAACTGGACGCGGTGGCCGAAGCGATCGCCGGGTGAGGGCGGCCCTCGTCGACGGCCGGCGTACGACAGAGTTAACAGCGAAACTCCGAGTAGCCGACCGCATGCAGGCGACGACGCTCGCGCTCGTCGGAGCGACCGGCGGCGCGGGGACGACACGGACCGCCGTCGAACTGGCCGCGCTGGGCGCGAGGGACGGCCGCGACGTGGCCGTGGTCGACGCGGCGTTCACGACGCAGGGGCTCTCCGAGTACGTCTCGGGGCGGATAGACCCGGACGTGACGGCGCTCGTCACCGACGAGACCGGCGCGTCGCTGTCGGCGGCGGCGTACGCGACCGACACCGGGTCGAGCGATCGTGACGGTGAACCCGATCTCTCGGGACGCGCCGATCTGCTCCCGGCCCGCGCGCCGTTCGAGCGCGCCGCCCGCGCGAAGACGGCCGAGGCCGCGCGGAAGTTGGAGCGACGGATCGACGAGGCGGCGACCGCGTACGACGCCGTGGTCGTCGACGCCGCCCCCGTGGGGTCGAACGAGGCAGTCGCGGCGGTCACGGCCGCCGACCGCGTCGAGGCGGTGACCCCGGCGACGGCGCACGGCCGCGACGCGCTCCAGCGGCTCCGCGGCCGCGTGGCCGACGTCGGCGGGAGCGTCGACGGGACGGTCGCGGTGGCTCGCGCGGAAGGGCCGGCCGAGAGCGACGTCGGGGAGAACGCCGACACCCGGCTTCCGGCCGTCGACCCCGCGGTCGAGAGCGCCCCCGCGGCGGCGACCGGGACCGGCGACTACGTCGCGGCGCTGGCCGAGACGTACGAGCGCGCCTTCGACGCGGCGCTCGGGATCGAGTTCGAGGAGCCGGGGCTGGTCGATCGGATTCGGTCCTGAGGCGGTCGGAAGGACGGTGAGGAGCGGAATCGAAGGCGGTCGAGACGGTCAGCGCAGGCCGTCCGGCGATCCCAACGCGCCGCCGAGAGCGTCGCCGTCGCCGCGGAGGCCGTCGCCGAGCGGCGCGGAGCCCGCGACGTGCGCGTCGACGGCCTCGGCGACCGCGGGGACCGGGTCGTGGGTCTCGACGTACGTCGCCAGCGCGAAGTCGGCCTCGTCGCCGCCGGCGAGCGCGACCGCTTCGCTCCGGGCGGTCCGTCCGTCGAGCCAGTCGCGGACGACGCTCCGGCGGCTCGGCGCGAGCGGGCAGACGCCCTCGACGCCGCAGCGGTGGAGCGCCTTCGCGCCCGTCATCGGCGTCACCCCGGCCTCGCGGGCGGCGTCGCCGACGCTCCGCCCGGCCGTGTACGCGTCCACCAGCGTCGCGGTCGCGGCCGGGGTACACGGGAGGTCGTCCGCGTGCGCCGCGAGCCGGTCGACGAGCGGCGTCTCCGTGTCGTCGGCGACGGCGACACCGCGGTCGCGCTGGCTCGCGGTCACCTCTACCCCGTCCGCGATCTCCGACAGCGTCATGCGAACCGATGGCTCGGTCAGCGGGTTAAAACCACCGTACTGCGGCGGTGCGAGACCGCCGATCACCGACCGGTAACCGGTCGGTTCGAACGCGTCGATCCGGCCGATCACCCCCGAATTCGCCCGGGTTTAAGTAAGGCATCGGGCCCGAGTTCGACGTGTGATGAGTCAGGCACGCTCGACCCGCGTCCGTTCGCACCGCACCGAGACCGCCGACCGCGCCGCCGAGACGACCGCCGACGGAGAGGCGACCGCCGATCGCGAGGCGACCGCCGACAGCGAGACGACCGCTGCGGCGGGGGAGAGAGAGGCCGAAGGGACGCCGGCGACCGGACCGACCGCCGTCGACGAGTGTCCCGAGTGCGGCGGTCGGACCCGCGTCGACTCCGCCGAACGCGTCTGTACGGAGTGCGGACTCGTCGTCGAGGCCGATCGGATCGACCACGGCCCGGAGTGGCGGTCGTTCGACGACGACGACGCGAACCCCAAGCGCACCGGCGCGCCGCTGACGCGCTCGCGGCACGACCGCGGACTCTCGACGGAGATCGGTCGCTCGACACGCGTGAAGGGGCGCAAGCGCCGGCGACTCGCCCGGATGCGGACCCAGCACAACCGGGCGCAGATCTCGACGAAGCGCGACCGCAACAAGGTGTACGCGTACACCGAGATCCGTCGGCTGACCGGCGTCTTGGAGCTCCCCGACAGCGTCCGCGACGCGGCCTGCGCGCTGTTCGACTCGGCGCAGGACGAGAGCCTGCTGCGGGGGCGGTCGCTGGAGGGCTTTTCCGCCGCCTGCGTCTACGTCGCCTGCCGAACCGCCGACGTGGCCCGCACGGTGGGCGAGGTGTGCGCCGAGGCGAAGGCGACCGAGGACGAGCACCAGGCCGCCTTCGACGCGATGAACCGAGAGCTCGGGCTCCCGATCGGCCCGACCGGACCCGCGGAGTACCTCCCGCGGTTCGCGAGCGACCTCGGCTGCGCGGCCGACGTGGAGCGGCGGGCGGGCGAGCTCGCGGAGCGCGCCGTGGAAGAGGGGATCGCGAACGGCCGCAACCCGGTCGGCGTCGCCGCCGCCTGCCTGTACACCGCGGCCCGCGAGCTGGGCGCCGACTGCACGCAGCGGGAGGCGGCCGACGTCGCCGACGTGACGCCCGTGACGGTCCGGCGGACGTACGTGGACCTGACCGGGGAGTGAGCCGCGCGCGACCGGGGCGCCGCGGGCGGAGCCGTCAGCCGATCAGGAGCCAGCCGAGGACGACGGCGGTCCCGCCGACGACGGAGCTGACGGCCGCGTGAGTGCGGAGTCGGTCGCGGAGGCGGTGTCCGTCGGCCGCGGCGTCCGCGGGGCAGGTCTCGCTTCCGGCCGTGCACTCGGGCAGCAGATCGACGGCGACGTGGAGGAACACGCCGGCCCCGACGCCGAACAGCAGACCGCGGACGGTGCTGGACGGGGTGACGCCGACCGCGGCGACCGGGAGGGCGATGAGGCCGACGGCGGCCGCCGGGAGCGCGAGCACGGCGACCGACCGGTCCCGCCCGGCGAGGCGGCGCGCCGCGGCGTACCCGGCCGGCGCCTTGTGCGAGACGAGCGCGATACCGAGCAGCGACGTGAGCGACGGCATCGCGCCGTAAATGGCGCCGATGATCGCGCCGGCCGCGAGCGCGTGGACCGTCAGCTCCGCGGCCGTGTGGTCGACCGGGAGATCGAGGTGCGTGAACCGGTGTCCGAGCGAGTGACCGGCGTACCCCGCCAGGAAGCCGACGGCGATGCCGAGGCTACCGAAGCGCCCGTGTTGGGCGAGCGCTTGTGGGATCAGAAACAACGCCGTGCTCGTCACCATCGCGCCGCTCGCCAGCCCGTACCCCCAGACCGGTTCGAGCGGGTGATCGGCCGCCGCCGCCCGGGCGCCCAGCGGCGCGCCGAGCGCCATCGCACCGAACGCCACCCACGAGATCGCGGGCAGCTTCCACGTGACGTCGGTCGCGAGCGCGAGCGCCGAGAGAGCGACGAGCGCGAGCACGCCGGCGCCGCCGATCGCCCGCTCGCGGGTCGACAGCGGGACCCGATCGCCGTTCGCCCGGTCGGCGATGTCTTCGAAAGACACTATTGTGCATTAATAACTATATTGTATTAATTGATAATTGTTCCGCCGAGGACGCGATTCGCGGAGCGCTATCGGGGCGTCGAATCCGGGACGAACGGGCCGAGAGAGCCGCAGTCCGTGACGCCCCGTCGGGCGGGCGCGCGGCGTCAGCGGGGACGCCGCGAGCCGAGGCGCGCGGAGCGGCCGACGGTACGAGAGGAACGCGGTACGGCCGGCGGCGCGGTAGGCGCGTGGTGCACGCGGTGCGCTCTGGCGAGCGCAGCAAAAATGTGAGGTCACAGAGGCCATTACCTGATATTTCTGTCATACCACTTATCATCCTATCTGCTGATATACGGATGTCGACCGGGAATATCGGTCGACGCGATCCCCGGAACGGGGAACGCTGTCAGAGGCACGGCGCGTGACTCGGTGAGGACAGCGAGTCACGCAGGTCGCCGCTCGGAGGACGTCGGTGGGAGACCGGGCCGAGTGTGAGGCCGAGCAGACGACCTCGTCCGGTCGCGTGAGACGGAGAGCTGAACGGCCGTCGAGTCCCGCACACGCGTACATATTCGGTATCGCCCGCGGGAAGCGGATTATTCCGTGAAACGTGACATACTGATTCGGTGAAATTATTCGGCATGAATTCGGACGTGTCAGTTACTCGGTTCGACGCGGCGAGTGCACCGTCCGCGCTCGACGCGATGTTCGATGCGGTCTCGGCGTTCAAAAACACGGAAGGCGACGAGCTCCGACGCCTCGATAGGTACGTCAGCCCCGATGGCATAAACCTCCTCTTCGGCGGGCCGGGCGGTTCAGCGACGCGTCTCGAAGAGGGAACGCTGTCGTTCCGGTACGACGACGTGTTCGTGACGATGACGCACGACGAACTGATCGAGGTCATCGACGCCGACGCGTTCCGCTCACGGCCATTGCATTACGGACTCTCAGCGGACGCACGCGCACGGGAGTCGACCGAAGCGGCTCTCGAAGTGGCGGCAACGGCACTCGCCGAGGCTGAAGAACACGTCTGGACCGCCGCTACCAACGCGTCGGACAGTGAACTCGTCGACCCGCTCTGGGCAGTGGTGGAGCGGCTCTGGGCCATTCAGACATTGATCGATGACCTGACCGCTCGGCCGTGTTCGACTGAACCGCTGGCAACACGGGTCGATGACGAGCGGTGACGAGGTGACCGAGGACGCGCTGTTCAACCTCGGCGTCGACCTCAACCGGGAAGAGACAGTAGGCGGCGCTGTTGATCGGACACTGACCGCGATCCGTGCCACACTGGGAGACGCAGCGATTACCGTGTGGCGAAACCACAACGAGCGCGACAGCAGCGTTGAGAACGCCCAACCGCCGGAACAGCCGTCCCAACCGGCGTTTAGTTCCGAACGTCATATCGGTCGGCCGGGCCGAACACCCCCACCGGACGCAGCTCTTATCAAGCGATGTTTCACGACTGATGCGCCGGCTCGAACCGACGGGGTGGCCGGACCAATCGCACCGGATGACAGCCGCTGGCTGCCGCGTGAGGAACTGTTCGTTCCGATCGGTCCCGAGCGTGTGCTGTCGGTTGGATGGGGTCACCGCGACGCTGCGACCGCGTTGGACGGGGCCGCCGTCCGCGATGTCCTAGAGCGAGCAGCGGAGTTACTGGCCGCGGCACTCGACCGCATTGGCTCCCAGACACGTGAGCCGACAGGCGAGATCGCCTCTGAGATTCGCCTCGGGGCGTTTCAACAAGCGATTGAGGACGCCGCCGATGGCGTCGCCATTCTTGACGACGAGTCGTACGTCTATATCGACCAGACGCACGTCGACATGTACGGATTCGACAGCAAACAGGAGTTGCTCGGTCGAAGTTGGCGAGAGCTATACGCTGCGGATGAAGCGGCACGGATCGAGAAGGAAGCTTTCGACGCGCTCGAACGCGATGGTCACTGGCAGGGGCGAGTAACGGGAAGTCGGCCAGATGGAACGACGTTCCCGGCGGAGCTGTCCCTGACGATGGTCACCCCATCCCGAATGGTCTGTACGGTGCGTGACGTGAGCGATCGTGAAGCACGGGAACACGAACTCGCATTAAAAGAGCGGGCGCTGGACGAAGCAGGGACCAGCATCCAGATTACGGACCCGACCCAACCGGGGAACCCGTTGGTGTACGTCAACGAGGAGTTTGTACAGCTAACCGGATACGAGCGGTCAGAGGCTCTCGGCCGAAACCCGAGATTCCTCCAGGGCCCCGGATCAGATTCGGAGACGACAAAGCGCATCCGTACGGCGATCGAAACCGAGCGACCGATAACGACTAAGCTGAGAAACTACACCGCGGAGGGTGAACCGTACTGGGCGAAGCTCTCCGTGACGCCGGTTCGAGACGCAAACGGAATCGTGACAAACTACATCGGGGTTCAACACGATATTACTGAGCAACGACGGCGGATCAGAGAGCTCAGAGACCAGACTGAGCGGCTGGAACTCGTCCTCAGCGGGACGGAGACGGGCATCGGTGAGTGGGACTTCAGTACCAACACAGTCACGTTGGACGCCACTTTACGAGAGACGGTCGGAGCGAGCCCGACGACGATAGACGAATGGCAAGCAGTAGTTTATTCGGAGGACCGCGAACGTGCCGCTGACGCCCTGCGGCGCCCGATCGAGACCGGTGACCCGGCTGCTGAGACGATACGAATCGGGACGGATGACAGCGAAGTCACGTGGATAGATATACACACCGTTGTGAGTGATGCGGGTGATGGCTCTGCCAGTGTGCTGGCGATGGGGCGAGACGCGACGAAGCGCTCCGAGCGTGTGAAATGGGCGTCGAAACTGTTTGATCAGGGCCCGCTGCTGTTCGTTCAAACTCGGGCCGTTGGCGGCGAAGCAGTCATTGAGGCCTGTGACCGGTCGTTTTCCGACGCGCTGGGGTGCGAGCGCGAAGCGGTGGTTGGACAGCCGCTCAGTGAGTTTTATGACGATAGCTCGACTGATTCACTCCAGTCAGACGGCTACGAACGCGCGCTTAGCGGTGATCTCACCGTCGCAGAACGCACGCTCGTGACGACGGACGGCGACACGGTCCCGTGTCTGTTACGGGCGATCCCACGCACCGTTGACGACGAAGTCGTCGGTACCGATGTGTTGTTTATTGATATCTCTGAACGCGAGAAGTACACTCGGCGACTGGAGGCTGTGTTTAACAGCCCACACCAGCTTACCGCGTTAGTCCGCCCCAATAAAACCGTGACTGACGTGAACGATACGCTGGTCGCACGCATCGGTGTTGATCGGTCGGCAATTGTTGGTGAACCGATCGACAAATTCCCGTGGCTGAGCCTTGACCCGAACCACGGACTCACGGTTTCTGAGGCGGTCAACCGCGCGGGTGACGGTGAACTCGTCCAGACCGAAGGAGAACTACAGGGTCCAGATGGTCTCGCACGCATCGACGTGTCGTTCAAGCCAATTCGTAACGCCGCTGGTGAAATCACGCTGATCGCCGTTGAGGGGAAGGATATTACCGTGAAGACGCGACAGCGACAGCATTTACAGGTGTTCCAGCGGGTCGTCCGACACAACGTCCGCAACGATTTAAACAAGCTCGTGGGATGGACAACGATGCTCGCCGAGGAACCGGACGCTGACTGTCGTCACGATCACCTCCGCCGACTGACGCGTATATTCGACGGATGGGAACGGCTTACGAACAAAATGCAGGTGATCGATCGCGCGATACGGGAGATACCACACGACGAGTCAACCGTTAACATCGCTGAGGTCACTGAAAAGGCCGCGACGGCGGTACGGGATGACCACTCGGACGCAACGATCGCCGTCTCTGTCGACGCGACCGACGGGACTGTCTCACGATGGCTTACACACCCGCTTACCGAGGTGATAAAGAACGCGGTGGCCGCAGGAGACAGAGAAGACCCGCACGTCAACGTATCGGTGAGACAGGCAGACGACGGCTGGCTCCAGATCGTCGTGACTGACGACGGGCCTGGCATGCCAGATATCGAGCGGGGGGTACTCGTCACCGGCGAAGAGACGCCGTTACAGCACGGTTCCGCGCTCGGGATCTGGCTGATTCGTATGTTAGTTTCGATGCTTGGCGGGGAGGTCGACGTCGACGTGACCGACACAGGTACCGAGGTCGTGCTTCGCGTTCCGACGGCGCCAGCAAACCGCAACCCGGCTTCGGTCGAACCCAGCCGGATGGCCTAAAGAGCGTACTGTACAAACCGCGAGGAGTATGGGGTGGTCGACGAACAAAGCGCGGCCTCACGACGAAGATCAGCGAGCCGAAATCCAGCGATCGAGGCCGGCTCGTGGCCCGGATTCGCCGGGTGCTATTCCGAGGTAGACTCGCCGCCACCTTCGTCGGCTGTCCCGGAGAGCTGTCGGTCCACCAACCGGACCGACGCTTCGCTATCCGAGCACGGCGCCGAGCCAACCACCTGCCATGTGGGAGCAACGTCCTGCTTCCCAGACACGCGCGCCTCGATCTGGCCGTCGCCGGTTCGCATCTCGATGACGTAATCGAGGTGCGCCGCCCCGAACCGGTCGGCGCCGTCGACGTCGGTTGTCGGCGGCAGGTGGACGAGTCCGCCGACGCCCTGATTGCGCCACTGGCCGACCAGCTCGTGGAGGAACTTGTCGAGCGTGCGGGCGTCGTGGTGCGCGAGCAGCTGCGTCATCGTCGCGATCGCGAAGGTCCCGGGTCGGTCGTCCGTCGCGAGCCGCATCGTCGCGCGCTCGGCGGCGACCCCGAGCGACGTGAGGTCGCCGCACCGGACCGACCCCGCGTCGCTCGTCGCGATGTCGACGCCGCCGTCGGCCTCCGCGCCGGGCGTCGAGTCGATGACGAGCGGGTCCATCGCCGAGAGTCGGCCGTAGACCTCGTGACGCGGGTACTTCGTCGTCAACACCGCGCCCGTTTCCGCCATCGCCTCGTACACGGCGTAGAACAGGTCGTCGTACAGCTGGGAGCTCGGCGCCGCGAAGCCGACGACGTCGTCGTACTGAACGGCGGTGTCGGCGATAAAGGCCGGCGTGACCGTCTCCGGAGAGGGGTTCAACACGGCTTCGAACACCTCTCCGGGGCGTCGCTCGGCGGCGAGCAGCCTCTCGACCAGGTCGTCCCCCCGTTCGTTGACGGAGACAGAGGGGTGGACCCACGACGACCGGTCGTCGCCCGCCGCGCTCGCGAGGGGGTCAGTAGAGCGGTTCAGGTACTCGTACACCAGCGTCGGCAGCTCGGATCCGTCGGCGCTCACCGATCCTCACCCCCGGTCGACACTGCCCGTGTGAGGGGCGCCACAGGAGTTCGCACCGCGCCGTTTCGAGCGGGGTTCATACCTGTTATTGTCGTAGTATCGCCGATAGTTCTACGTCCGAAGATATGTGGCAGGCCGGTGTGATACCGAATATGTCCGTGTGAGTTGCCGCGGTCGGCTGGCGGCCGTCACTCGAAGAAGCCGCGCATGATCTTCGACTCCGCGGCGCGGAGGTGCTGGTGGAGCGTCGACGAGGACACGTCGAATCGGTCAGCGAGGTCGGTGCCGCTGATGCGGCGCGGATCGTCGTAGTACCCCTCTCGGAGCGCCGTCTCCGCGATCTCTCGCTGGCGGGTGGTCAGGTCCGGCTCCCCGGTCCACCCGTCGGGGCCCCCGGACGGCTCGGAGACGTGCCGCTTCGAGACGAGCCGACACGAGTCGGAGACGGGAACCAGCGCCGCCCGGACCCGCCCGATCACCGTCGGGTCCGTCGTCCGAAACGCCAAGACGTCGGCGTCCGGGCGGGAACGGACGCCGCGCAGCCGCGTGTCCGTCCCGGCGAGCACGTCGCGGACGGCGGCCAGCGAGCGGTCCGGCGTGTCCCGCATCCGCACGGCGACCTCGTGGGTGTCGCGGTCGACGGAGTCGACGCCGTCGAGTTCGATGCCCGGCGTCGCCGCGACGTAGTCGCGGAACGCCGTTTCGGTGTAGCCGTCGACGCGGCCGGTCAGGTGAAAGCTCTCGCCGCCGGTCATCGCGACGTGCTCGACGGCGATCGAGCCGTCCGCCGGGAGGCCGGGGAAGAGCGGCGACGGCCGCCGGCACTCCAGGGCGAAGGCGATAGGCGCGTTCGACGCGGTGGCGGACTCGAGCGTCGACAGGCGTATCCCGGCGGCGTCCGCGACCGCGCCGAGCGCCCGCCGCTCCGGCTCGGCGAAGCACTCGGCGTCCGTGCTGATGAACTCGGCGACGGCGTGGACGGTCCCGTAGTGGCTCACCGGAACCGCGAACGACTCCCGGTAGCCGAAGTGGAGCAGCCGGTTGATCCACTCGCCGTGACCGGCCGCGGTCGCCTGCCCGTCCACGGCGTGCTGCCGCTCGTCGCGCGTGGCGGCGACGACCGCGGGGAACGACTGCTCGTCGGTCTCGTACAGCTTCGCGGGTCCGCCCGGCTCGGTCACCTCGACCGGGTCGACCCGCTTTGCGGCCGGGTCGTACGTGCCGACGAACGCGTACTCCGCCACCCGACCGCCGACGTCGACGATCGCTTCGCGCACCGCAGCCGGCGTCTCCGCCGTCGCGATGGTCTCGACGGCGTCGACGACGCCCTCCCGCAGGTCCCTGTGCCGGTTCGCCTGTCGCCGGGTGCTGGCGACGTCGTTCGAGAGGCCCGCTATCGACGTCTCCTGGCGGATCTGGGTGAGCGCGGCCGAGACCTGCTGGCTCACCGCCCGGATGAACGACTCCAGCGACTCGTTCCGCTCGTCGACGACCACGCTCAGCAGGCTCGTGTCACCGAGCTGCGTGGCGAGCGCCTGCTTCCCGGCCGCGTCGGCCGAGTCGACGACGGCGTCGGCCGGGAGCCAGCACGTCTCGGGCTCGCTGAACGCTCGCCAGAGGTCCGTCTCGCCCGGCTCGATGCGTCGGCGACTGGGCGGGGCGGCCTCGTCGCCCGCGGTCGCCAGCCGCACCAGCTCCCCCTCCGAGGTGTCGCGGTCGTATATCGCTAGCTCGTCCGCCGTCACCACGTCGGCGACCGCCTCGACGCAGGCGTCGAACGCGTCCTGCGGGTCCGTCGCCTGGAACACGCGGTTGCTCACGGCGTAGAGGTTCGTCAGCCGGCGCTGACGGTCGAGCTCGTCGCGCGCGTCGGTGAGGTCGGTGATGTCGTTGGCGACGCCGAGCACCGCGTCTCCCTCGCCGTCGACCGGAGAGAACGGGATCTTCCACGTCTCCAACACGCGTCCGTTGCCCGCGGCGTCGGTCAGGGCCTCCTCGGTGCGATGGAGCGGCTCGCCGGTCTCGATCACCCGCCTGTCGTCGTCGGCGAACGCGTCCGCCTCGTCCGGGTCGGTCGCGTAGTCGGCGTCGGTCGATCCGATCAGGTCCGAGACCGTGGTGCCGTACGCCTCGGCGACCGCCTCGTTCGCGAGTAGGAACTCGCCGTCGGTGTTCTTCGCGAATATCAGCTGCGGGACCGTGTTGATGACGCGTTCGAGCTGGTTGCGCTCGGCCTCGATGCGGTCGCGTGCGGCGCGCAGCTGTCGGCGCTGCGCGACGAGTTCGATCGCCGTCCGGAGGTACTGCGTGACGATCAGGATGAGCTCGCGCTCGTCCTCGTCGAGGGCGTCCGACTCCCGCGCCCCGACGATGAACACGCCGTCGTCGCCGACGGGGACGATGAACTCCGTGCTGATCGGCGTCGCCGGGTTGTGGACCCCGCGCTCCGCGGCGACGTCCGGATAGTACGCCGGCGTCCCGGCGTCGAACGCGTCCCACGCGAGCGACTCGCCCGGGCGGAATCGCGGCACGTCGTCGACGATCGACGCCCCCTCGTCGGAGACGGACACCGGGACGAGGGCGTCGTCGGGGGCGCTCGGCCCGGCGGAGTCCGTCTCGGCGGCGCCGTCCGCCCAGTAGCCGGAGAACGGTCGGTCGATGATCTCCGCGATCCCCTCGATCGCGGTGTCGATCACGTCCTCGTACTCGTCCGCGGTCATCAGCGTCTCGGCGAGCGACCGCGTCTCACCGAGGCGGCGGAGCCGGCGCTCCTGCTCGGTGAGGTCGAGGTTGACACAGGTGATCCCGCCGTCGGGGAGCTGCGCGAGCGACACGCGTTGCGTGATCGGCGTGCCGTCCCGCTTGACGCCGACCAGCTCCCCGTCCCACGATCCCGTCTCCGCGACGACCGGGAGGACCTCGCGTTCGATCCGCTCGATGACATCGTCCGCGTAGATCTGTCGCCACGTCCCGCCGAGCAGCTCGTCGGCGTCGTCGTAGCCGAACATCGTGACGTGGGCGTCGTTGAGGTACGTGTACGTGCCGTCCGCGTCCAGCAGCGCGATGCCGGATGTCGTGAGGTCCATCGCGGTCGCCTGCCGTTCGACCCGGGTGAGGTGCGCCACCCGCTCGCTCGCGTCCGTGAAGATGCCGAGCACGTACTCCGTGCCGGCGTGCGTGAACGGCGTCGACCGCACGTCGACGGGCACCGTCGACCCGTCCGCACGCAGGATCGTGACCGGCTCCGCCGCCTCGCCGGAAGCGCGTTCCCGTCCCGCGTCTCGGACCGCCTGAAACCCCTCGCGCACGTTCTGCTCGGCCTCCGGCGGGTGAAGCTCGGTCTGGTGCATGCCGACGAGCGACGAGCGGTCGCGACCGAACAGCTCGGTCGCGGCCTCGTTGACCGCGACGACCGTGCCGCTGTCGGCCTCCGCCGCGAGGATCGGAGAGGGAGCTTTTATCGCCAGCCGCGCCAGGAACGGGTCGGCCCCAGAGTCGGCCGAGATGCGATCCAAACTCATCTTGTTACGTAAATCAGTATTCCGAACTGACCTGAGTGTATCGGCTCGGGAGCGCTCCCGAGCGCTCGGGAGCGATCACGTGACGTGGGGACGGATCGCACGAAAACCGTTAAGCCCGGCTGTCGCCTACGAGCGTGTATGAGCGCTGACCGGTCCGCGTTACGGCGGGCCATCGAGCGCGGCGAGCGCGACGGCGGCGCGATCGAGTTCAAAGAGCGGCTGACACGCGAGGTCCACTTGGCGGAGGGACGCATGGAGTCGCTCGTGGCCCAGCTCCGCCACCGAGTGCTCTCGGGCGACGGCGAGGCGACGTACGTCCTCGGCGTCACCGACGACGGCGGGCTGGCCGGGATCGCGCCCGAGACCTTCTCCGAGACGATGGACGTCCTCTCGCTGTTGGCCGACGAGGCGGACGCCCACATCGCCGACGTGGAGACGTGGAGCGCCGGCTCGGCCGGCAACGGCGGTTCGGAGGGACTCGTCGGTCTCGCGACCCTCCGCGACGGCGGGATGTTCGAGACGGACGACGACCACCTCGTGGTCGGCACGGCCGGCCACGTCGACCACGGGAAGTCGACGCTCGTCGGCACCCTCGTGACCGGGCGGGCCGACGACGGCCAGGGCGGGACGCGCGGCTTCCTCGACGTCCAGCCCCACGAGGTCGAGCGGGGGCTCTCCGCCGACCTGTCGTACGCCGTCTACGGCTTCGAGGAGGCGGGCGGCGAGCCGGTCCGGATGGATAACCCGCACCGCAAGTCCGACCGCGCGCGGATCGTCGAGGAGGCCGACCGACTCGTCTCCTTCGTCGACACGGTCGGCCACGAGCCGTGGCTGCGGACGACGATCCGCGGGCTCGTCGGCCAGAAGCTCGACTACGGGCTCCTCGTCGTCGCCGCCGACGACGGGCCGACGAAGACGACCCGCGAGCACCTCGGCATCCTGCTGGCGACCGAGCTGCCGACGATCGTCGCGATCACGAAGGCTGACGCCGTGAGCGACGACCGGGTCGCCGAGGTCGAGCGCGAGGCCGAGTCGATGCTACGGGACGCCGGGCAGACCCCCCTCCTCGTGGACCGCCACGGGATCGACGCGGCGGTCGCGGAGGTCGGCGACGGCGTCGTGCCGCTCCTCCGGACCAGCGCGGTGACGAAGGACGGGCTCGGGACGCTCGACCGACTGTTCGAGACGCTTCCGAAGCGGGCGACCCCGGAGCGCGCGGAGTTCCGGATGTACGTCGACCGGAGCTACAAGGTGACCGGCGTCGGCGCCGTCGCGTCCGGCACGGTCAACTCCGGCACCGTCGAGGCCGGCGACGAGCTCCTCCTCGGCCCGATGGCCGACGGCTCCTTCCGCGAGGTGGAGGCGCGCTCGATCGAGATGCACTACCACCGGGTCGACAAGGCGAGCGCCGGCCGGATCGTCGGCATCGCGCTGAAGGGGGTCGACGAGGCGGAGATCGAGCGCGGGATGGCCCTGGTGCCGCGCGAGAGCGACCCCGACCCCGTCCGCGAGTTCGAGGCCGAGGTGATGGTGCTGAACCACCCGACCAGAATCCAGGAGGGGTACGAGCCGGTCGTCCACGTGGAGACCGTCTCCGAGGCCGCCGTCTTCGCGCCCGAGGGCGGCCGGCTCCTGCCCGGCGACACCGGACAGACGCGGGTCCGGTTCAAGTTCCGGCCCTACCTCGTGGAGGAGGGCCAGCGGTTCGTCTTCCGCGAGGGGTCGAGCAAGGGCGTCGGGACGATTCGGGACGTGGATTCGGCGGAGTGAATCGACGGATTGGGCCTCAACGGGACAGTTCAGTCCCCCTCGACGAAACGGATCAGTCCCCCTCGACGAAACGGATCAGTCCCCCTCGACGGAGACGAGTTCCATCAGCGGGTAGCCGTCGGCCATCGTCATCTGAGTGCGAACCGTCACGCCCTCGTGTTCGATCCGCATCTCGACGTCCATCAGCGAGCCGGTGAGCTCCGTGTAGCCGTTCTCGTGGTCGATCGCGTCGGCGACGCGGTCGTCGTGGATGTCGACGGTCACCGACTCGCAGAACGGCTGGTTCTCGATCGACTCGGCCATCGCGGCCTCCAAGCTCCGCGTGCTCGACGGGCTGACCGGCGTCCCGGCGAACTGGTGGTACAGCGAGCCGAACTTGATCCCGGCCTCGAAACACGCCTGCTGGGCGTCGCTTGCCATGTCCGTACTGCGGCGGCAGCGGCCTAAGAGGCTTCGGAGGGTGGCGGCGTTACTCGGTGGCCGTCGGCGGATCTCCCAAGAGCGACTCGACGGGAAGCGGCTCGATCCCCGTCTCGTCGAGGTAGCGCTCCAGCCGCGGGACCCGGTCGGCGAAGTCCTCGGGGTCGTGCGAGTCGGTCCCCACGACGAACCGGACGCCGCGGTCGCGGAACGCCTCCGCGAACGGATCGGTCGGATGAAACAGGTCGAACTCGCCGCGGTCGCCGGCCCTGCCGGCGTTGATCTCGGGAACGGTCCGGGAGTCGGCGCAGGCGGCCGCGACCCGGTCCCGGTGGGCGGCGGTCGTGAGCCCGCGGAGCGCGGGGTGGTTCTCCACGAGGTCGACGTGCGCGAGCACGTCGAACAGCCCCGACCCGACGAGCGAGACGACGGCGTCGTAGTAATCGTCGACGAACGCGCGGCGCTCGGCGTCGCTCGCGTCGTCGAACGACTCGAACGGGAACACCTGCTTCCCGGCGACGTAGTGGACGCTGCCGATCGCGTAGTCGAAGTCGGCCGCGGCGAGGAAGTCGCCGATCGCGGGCGCTAACTCGGGCTCGTAGTCCATCTCGACCGCGTCGTAGAGGGTCAGATCGGTCCGGTCGGCGGCGACCGCGAGCGCCTCCCGCCGGCGCTCGTGCGTGCGGTCGAAGTTCCGGTTCCACAAGAGGCGCTCGTCGCGCCACGCCTCGCTCAGGCTGCAGTGGTCGGCGAACCCGACGGCGTCGAGCCCCGCCGCCTCGGCGGCGTCGACCATGAGCGGGATCCCGGACCCGTCGGAGTAGGACGTGTGCGCGTGGACGTCGACGGTCACTCGTGAACGGAGGGGCCGAAGCGGCGTAAGCCCGTCGCGGGCGTGGAGTCGGGGGAGACGGCCGACCCCCGCCCACCCCGTCGTTCTCGAACCGAAGCCGTTTGGTTCGGGGGCCGGAATCGGTCCGTATGAACGCGCTTCGCGTGACGGGCGGCCGCGTCCTCCGCCCGGACGGCTCGGTGACCGTGGCCGACGTGACGATCGACAGCGACGCGGGACGGATCCTCGCGGTGGGAGACGACGCGGCCCCGGGCGCGGGGGACGCACCGGCGGCCCCCGACGAAACCCTCGACGCCGAGGGGTCGCTCGTGATCCCCGGGCTCGTCAACGCGCACACGCACGCCGCGATGACGCTGCTCCGCGGGTACGCCGACGACAAGCCGCTGGACGCATGGCTCCGAGAGGATATCTGGCCGGCCGAGGCCGAACTGACCGACGACGACATCGAGGCCGGCGCCGCGCTCGGCGCGCTGGAGATGATCCGCTCGGGGACGACCGCGTTCGCGGACATGTACTTCGCGATGGACCGGGTGGCCGAGGTCGTCGACCGCGCCGGCCTGCGCGCGCGGCTCGGGCACGGCGTCGTGACGGTCGGCAAAGGGGAGGCCGACGCCCGCGCCGACGTCGAGGAGAGCATCGCGGTCGCCCGCGAGCTCGACGGCGCCGCCGACGGGCGGATCCGGACCGCGTTCATGCCGCACTCGCTGACGACGGTCGGCGAGGAGCTCCTGCGCGAGGGGGTCGCGGCGGCGCGCGAGGCCGGCGTCCCGGTGCACCTCCACGCGAACGAGACGGTCGACGAGGTCGACCCGATCGTCGACGAGCGCGGGGAGCGCCCGGTCGCATACGCGGCCGACCTCGACGCGCTCGGCCCGGACGACTTCTTCGCGCACGGCGTCCACCTCGACGACGCCGAGGTCGACCGGCTCGCCGACGCGGGGACCGCGGTCGTCCACTGCCCGGCCTCGAACATGAAGCTCGCCAGCGGGATGGCCCCCGTCCAGCGGCTCCGCGAGGCGGGCGTCACGGTCGCGCTCGGCACCGACGGGGCGGCCTCGAACAACGACCTCGACGTCTTCGACGAGATGCGCGACGCCGCGATGCTCGGGAAGCTCGCCGCGGACGACGCCGCCGCGGTCCCGGCCGAGGCCGTCGTGGAGATGGCGACCGCGGCGGGCGCCGACGCGCTCGGCCTCCCCGGCGGGCGGATCGAGCCGGGCGCGGCCGCCGACCTCGCCGTCGTCGACCTCGACGCCCCGCACCTCACGCCCGTCCACGACCCCGTCTCGCACCTCGCGTACGCGGCGCGCGGGAGCGACGTGCGGCACACCGTCTGCGCCGGCGAGGTGTTGATGCGCGACCGAGAGGTGCTGACGCTCGACGCCGATGCGGTTCAGGAGCGCGCGGCCGAGGCCGCCGCCGACCTCGTCGACCGCGTCGACCAATAGCGATCGCGTCGACGAACGGGAGCGCCGCGACGAAGCGAGCACACCAGCGAATAGCGAGCGCGGTCGCACCGCGTCCGAGCCGCGTCCGAGCCGCGGACCGGCGTCATCGGCGCTCGGATCGGAGGCAATATGGACCGATTACCGCCGAAGTGCCGGTGAAACACAAAACTACCGACACAGAGCCGCTAAGTCGGATAAAATCCGGTTTAAACCGGGTTAACTGAACTCTCTATTTATATGTAAAGGGCCAGTGGCCTCAGGTGGACATGAGAGAACGCACGACAGCCATCCTACTGGTCGTGGTCGTCGCGCTCGGCGCGATGACCGGCGTCGCCGCCGCCGACGGCCACCTCCAAGTGGCCGTCGACGACGACGGCGAGCAGCCGACGGTTACGGTGACAGACGAGAACGGCACCGCGGTCGAGAACGCCACGGTCAACGTGAGCGTGGTCGACGCGGAGAACGAGTCGTACGCGGGAGCGGGCGAGTACGAGACGGACGCGAACGGCACCGTCGACCTCCCCGTCCCCGAGCAGGACGTGACGGTCGAGGTGACCGCCACCGCCGAGAACGACTCCGTCTCCGCGACGGCCGATCTGGAGGCGCCCGACGGCCTCGAAGTCGACGTCGAGAACACCGACGGCGAGCCCGTCGTCACGGTCACCGACAACGACACCGCGGTCGAGAACGCCTCGGTGAACGTCACGACCGCCGACGAGAACGCCAGCTACGCCGGCACGGGCGACTACGCGACCGACGAGAACGGCACGGTCACGCTCCCCGCCGCCGAGGAGGACGTCACGATCGACGTGACCGCCGAGTACGAGAACGACTCCGTCTCGACGACGGTCGACCTCGAGGCGCCCGAGGGCCTCGAACTCGACGTCGAGAACACCGACGGCGAGCCCGTCGTCACGGTCACCGACGACGGCGAGGCCGCCGAGAACGCCTCCGTGAACGTCACCACCGCCGACGGTCAGAACGTCACCTACGTCGGCGAGCGCGACTACGAGACCGACGAGAACGGCACGGTCACGCTCCCCGCCGCCGAGGAGAACGTCACGGTCGACGTGACCGCCGAGTTCGGGAACGGCACCGTCTCGACGACGGTCGACCTGACGACCGGCGAGGGGGCCGCGGAGGACCGGCCGTTCGGACAGCTCGTCCGCGAGTTCGTCGAGCAGATCGGCGACCGCGAGGGCGGCATCGGCGACGCCGTCTCGGACTTCGTGACGGAGAACAACCCGGGTAACGCGCCGGACCAGGCTGGCGGCCCCGGCGGCCCGGACGACGCCGAGAATGACACCGCCGAGAACGAGAGCGACGCGCCCGGCAACGGCAACGCGCCCGACCACGCGGGACAGGGCAACGACGGCGAACAGGGTCCCCCGGAGCACGCCGGTAACGGCGACGACGAGGGCGACGCGGACGACGCGGACGACGCGGACGACGCGGACGACGATGCGGAAGAAGAGAGCGACGCGGAGGATGACGACGAGGAAGCGGACGACGACGAAGACGGTGACGACGATGACGACGACGGCGCTGGCGGCCCGGGTAACGGGAACGGCAACGGCCCGCCGTAACTGACGCGCGAGCGACGCGGTAACCGAGACGCGACCGACGCGGATCCCTTTTCAGCGTTTTCAACGCGACCCGGTGTCGGCAGGGTTTAGTGCGCCGTGAGCGAACCGAGAGGCATGAGCGAAACCGCGTATCCGCCGGTAGCGAAGCACCTCTCGGACCTCGAGACGGCCCGGGAGGAGGGGCGCCGGAAGATGGACTGGGCGCTCCAGCACATGCCGATCCTGAACGCGCTCCGCGAGGAGTTCGTCGACGAGCAGCCGCTCGCGGGCGAGACGATCGCGATGGCGATGCACGTCGAGGCGAAGACGGCGAACCTCGTCGAACTGCTCGCCGACGGCGGCGCCGAAGTGGCGATCACCGGGTGCAACCCGCTCTCGACCCACGACGACGTGTCGGCCGCGCTCGACACCCACGAGTCGATCACCTCCTACGCGGTCCGCGGCGTCGACGACGAGGAGTACTACGACGCGATGCACGCCTGCATCGCCCACGACCCGACCGTCACCGTCGACGACGGGATGGACATGGTGAAGCTCGTCCACGAGGAGTACCCCGAGCTGATCGACTCCATCGTCGGCGGCGCCGAAGAGACGACCACGGGCGTCCAGCGCCTGCGCGCGATGGACGCCGACGGCGAACTCCACTACCCCGTCTTCGCCGTGAACGACACGCCGATGAAACAGCTGTTCGACAACGTCCACGGGACCGGCGAGTCGTCGCTCGCGACCATCGCGATGACGACGAACCTCTCGTGGGCCGGCAAGAACGTCGTCGTCGGCGGCTACGGCCAGTGCGGGAAGGGCGTCGCGAAGAAGGCGTCCGGCCAGAACGCGAACGTCATCGTCTGCGAGGTCGACCCGCGGAAGGCCCTCGAAGCCCACATGGAGGGGTACGAGGTGCTGCCGATGGCCGAGGCCGCGGCGAAGGGCGACGTGTTCATCACGACGACGGGCAACCGCGACGTGATCACCCGCGAGCACTTCGAGCGGATGCAGGACGGCGTCCTGCTGGCCAACGCCGGCCACTTCGACGTCGAAGTGAACCTCGACGACCTCGACGACCTCGCCGTGGACCGCTACGAGGTCCGCGACGGCGTCGAGGGGTTCGAGCTGGACGACGGCCGCGTCCTCAACGTGCTCGCCGAGGGACGGCTCGTCAACCTCGCCGCGCCCATCTCGCTCGGCCACCCGGTCGAGGTGATGGACCAGAGCTTCGGCGTCCAGGCGGTCGTCGTCCGCGAGCTGGCCGCGAACGGCGGGAGCTACGAGCCCGGCGTCCACGACGTGCCCGACGAGCTCGACCGCGAGGTCGCCGAGATCAAGCTCGCCGCGGAGGGCGTCGAACACGACGACCTCACCGACGAGCAGCGCGAGTACATGGACAGCTGGGAGCACGGGACCTAACGCGGCGGCGGCGTTTATAATCAGATTTGTGCGGTGGCGCGCGCCTCCGAGTGGCCGACAGGCCACGAGGAGCGCGTGCGAGGGACGCGGCGACCGGAGGGAGCCGCGAGGCTGGGGAGGCGTGTGGTGCGGTCGCGGTGTGGTCGGGTGGGACTCAAAGGGACAGCCGCGAAGGCGGGCGCAGGCGACGTAAGCACCGTAGCGAGGGAGTGAGCGAAGCGAACGACCGAGTGAGGCGCGCAGCGAGCGTGCGCCCGCCTTCGCGGCTGGGGCTTTGGAGGCGTTCTCCGCCGATCCATCCCCGATCATTTATAAACAGTCGACCGCGCTTCCTTTTTGAGCGACAACCACGTACGAGTAGTAGTGACAGTCACGAGCGTCCACGACCCGAGCCACCGCGAGGCCCTCTGGGAGCTGGAGGACGCCTTCGAGCGCGGCGACCTGATCAGCGTCTTCGGGCGCTGCACGGTCAGTTACGAGGGCCGCGCCGCGTCCGACCTCGGCGCCGGCGACCGCCTGCTCGTGTTGAAGCCCGACGGGGCCGCCCTCGTGCACACCGACGAGGGACACCAGCCCGTGAACTGGCAGCCCCCGGGCTCCGAGCACCGCGCCGCGGTCCGCGAGGGGCGGCTCCGGGTGCGTTCGACGCGCACCACCCCCGACGAGACGCTCACGGTCCGCTTCGACCGGGTCCACCAGCTCTCCGCGATGGCGGTCACCGGCGGGCGCGACCTCGCGCTCCACGGCAGCGAGGAGGACCTCCGGACCCGGATCCTGGAGCGCCCCGAACTCGTCGAACCGGGGTTCGAGCCGAAGGCGACCGAGCGCCCCTCCAGCGCCGGCCCGATGGACGTGTTCGGCGTCGACGGCGACGGCAACCCGGTCGTCGTCGAGCTGAAGCGCCGGCGGGTCGGCCCGGACGCTGTCGGCCAGCTCGCGCGGTACGTGCGGGCGCTCCGCGAGGAGTTGGGGGCGGCGGACGCCGACGCCGACGGCGACGCGCTCGGCGACGGCGACGCGCTCGGCGACGGCGACGCGCTCAGCGACGGCGACGGCGGGACCCTCGTCCGCGGAGTCCTCGTCGCGCCCTCGGTCACGGACCGGGCCGCCGAGCGGCTGGCGGACCGGGGGTTCGATCACGTCGCGCTCGAACCGACGCCCGAGGAGTGAGGCGGCGAGCGCCGTGAAACGGACCGACGACGCCGCGGTATCGAAGGGTTTATCGCCGCAGCGCGGGCTACATCGGGCAAGTAGCCATGTCTGACAAACCCGCCTCTATGTATCGGACGATCGACAAGCCGTCGTTCACCCGCCGCGAGTACATCACCGGGATCCCCGGCTCGAAGATCGCCCAGCACAACATGGGCGATCTCTCCGCTGAGCCGGACGACTACCCCGTCCAGATCAGCCTCCGCGTCGAGGAGGAGCTCCAGATCCGCCACGGCTCGCTCGAGAGCGCGCGCCTCTCGGCGAACCGTCACCTGATCAAGGAGCTCGGCGAGGGTAACTACAAGATGACCCTCCGCAAGTTTCCCCACCAAGTCATCCGGGAGAACAAGCAGGCGACCGGCGCCGGCGCGGACCGCGTCTCCGACGGGATGCGGCAGGCGTTCGGCAAGCCGGTCGGGACGGCCGCCCGCCTGAACGCGGACGACATCGTCTTCACCGCCTACTGCGACGTCGAGCAGGCGTCCGTCGTGAAGGAGGCGTTCCGGCGCGCGTACAACAAGCTCTCGCCCCCGTGCCGGATCACGGTCGACCGCGGCGAGAAGCTCCTCGTCTCGTAACCCCGCCGGCCTTTTTCGAGGCGCGGTTCTCACGCCCCGAGCCGTGCGGCCGGACGCGGTGACGCGAGAGCCGCCGCACGGCGAGCCGAACTCCTGAAATACCTTCCTCGCGTATCGACGGCCAGTGTCACAGCAGTTGGCCGAGGTCGAGACGCTGTTCCTCCACGAGGCGCGGAGCGACTACACCGTCGTCGCGAACCGGGACGGGAACAGGGTGCTCCGCGGGCGGCTCGAACTCAAGGAGACCTCCGCGGGCCCGCGCCCGGGGAAGTTCCGCGTGATCCGCGACGGCGAGGACCACCCCCGCCGTCCGGACGAGTTCGTCGACCTCGCCCGCGCGGCCGACCGGATCCGCATCTCCGAGCAGACGTCGCCGGAGAACCGGAAGCGGCTGGAGGCGATGCTCGACGGCTACCAGCTGGAGGCGATGGCCGTCCGGACTTGCCGTCGCTGCGCGAACGACGGGCGATACGGGCCGATCACGAGCGAGACCGCGGTCGAACACAACGACGAGCTGATCTGCCGGGACTGCGCCCGCAGAGAGCTCGAACGGGAGCTCTCGTATAAAGGCGAGTTCACGGGCGCCGCCGAGGAGCGGTTGGAGGAGCTGCTGTACGAGTCCGGCGACCTCGATCGGATCGTCAACCTCCTGCAGGGCGGGCTCGACCCCGACCTCACCAAGTACGACGAGGTCTCCGCCAACGTCGACGACGTGAGCCCCGTGCGCACCGAGGACCTCGATCTCCACTCGGACCTCTCCGCGCACCTCCAAGGCCGGTTCGAGGAGCTGCTCCCGGTCCAGAGCCTCTCCGTGCGAAACGGCCTCCTCGAGGGGGACGACCAGCTCGTCGTGAGCGCGACCGCGACGGGGAAGACGCTGGTCGGGGAGCTGACCGGGATCGACCGGGCGCTGAAGGGGGAGGGGAAGCTCCTCTTTCTGGTCCCGCTCGTCGCGCTCGCCAACCAGAAGCACGAGGACTTCAAAGACCGCTACGGCGACCGGCTGAACGTCTCGATCCGCGTCGGCTCCTCGCGCGTGAACGACGACGGCAACCGCTTCGACCCGAACGCCGACGTGATCGTCGGCACCTACGAGGGGATCGACCACGCGCTCCGGACGGGGAAGGACCTCGGCGACGTCGGCACCGTCGTCATCGACGAGGTCCACACGCTGAAGGAGGGCGAGCGCGGCCACCGGCTCGACGGCCTCATCTCCCGGCTGAAGTACTACAGCGAGAATCGGATGGAGACGCACTCGGGATACGGCGGCACGCAGTTCGTCTACCTCTCCGCGACGGTCGGGAACCCGGAGTGGCTCGCCGAGAAGCTCCGGGCGACCCTCATCGAGTACGAGGAGCGCCCCGTTCCCATCGAGCGGCACGTCACCTTCGCGGACAGCCGTGAGAAGGCGCAGATCGCCGACAAGCTCGTGAAGCGGGAGTTCGACACGAAGTCGTCGAAGGGGTACCGCGGACAGACGATCGTCTTCACGAACTCCCGGCGGCGCTGCCACGAGATCAGCCGGAAGCTCCGATACGACTCCGCGCCGTACCACGCCGGCCTCGACTACAAACGCCGGAAGCAGGTCGAACGCCAGTTCGGGAACCAGGACCTCTCCGCGGTCGTCACCACCGCGGCGCTGGCCGCCGGCGTCGACTTCCCCGCCTCGCAGGTGATCTTCGACTCGCTGGCGATGGGGATCGAGTGGCTCTCCGTCCAGGAGTTCTCGCAGATGCTCGGGCGCGCCGGACGGCCGGACTACCACGACCGCGGGCGCGTCTACCTCCTCGTCGAGCCCGACGGCGTCTACCACAACTCCATGGACCGCACCGAAGACGAGGTCGCGTTCACCCTGCTGAAAGGGGAGATGGAGGACGTGGCGACCCACTACGACGAGGCCGCCGCCGTCGAGGAGACGCTGGCGAACGTCGTCGTCGCCGGCAAGAAGGCCAAGCGGCTCAACGACCGGATGATCGGCGAGGTGCCGACGAAACACGCGATCGGGAAGCTGCTGGAGTGGGAGTTCATCGACGGCTTCGATCCGACGCCGCTCGGCCGCGGCGTCACGCGGCACTTCCTCGCGCCCGACGAGGCGTTCTTCATCCTCGACGCGATCCGGAAGGGGACCGACCCCTACCAGATCGTCGCCGACCTCGAACTGCGCGACGACGAGGAGTGAAGCGGCAGGCCGTCGCGGGGCGGCCGCGGTTGAGAACAGCCTTGACCGCGCAACGAAACGCTTTACCGGCCGATGCGGGTATGTGCAGGTACGGGGCCGTGGGGTAGTGGTATCCTCGCTGCCTTGGGTGCAGTGGACCTGAGTTCGACTCTCAGCGGCCCCATCTACTACTCTTCGCCGTCACAGACGATCTGCGCAAGCTCCTTATACAGCTCTGGATGGTGTTTTTCGAGAACCTCTAGATCGGTCTGGAGTTCTTCGTGTATTCGGTTCCGAATTCGAGACACAGCTTGATACTGGTTCGAGCTGGCCTTCTCCGATCTGAGATGTTCGCGTTCGGTTTCGGTGAGGAGAGCGCGTGTTCGGGCCACACTCAGTTTACGCACCAATCTGGTAATTGTTTGGCGCTGTTCGATCGGCATAGTTTGCAAATACACAAATGTAAGTGCCATGACTTTCAAACGAGATAACGAATCACGGCAGATATGGAATCACACAGGCAAGGCGATCTCACCGAACAAATCGTCATTACGGAACTGAAGAAGCGCAACATCAGCGTGTCAACGCCGGTAGGCGACAACGAAAGATACGATGTTATCCTGGAAAAACCAGACGGCGGTCTGATACGCGGACAGATCAAAACGGGGCGATTGAAAGACGGCGTGATTCGATTCAAAGGGGTAAGTCAACACACGAATTCGTCCGGGCATGTGTACAAGGAGTACGGCGACGATGTCGACTGCTTTCTCGTATACTGCGACGAAACAGAGGAGACCTATTTTATCGATTCAGAGGAAGTTGGTACCTCGATGCACTTGCGCATCGACACGCCTACTCGAAAGACCAGTCAGATCAATTGGGCTGATGACTATCGGCTCGATCACCAGTGGCCACCCGACGGCCACAACGAGGGTGACTCAGCGGTCTCTGCAGCTATCGATGCGCTTGAGAGCGTAGAGGGTTCGGTGTATATTGATCCGATCAGAGAGGACAGCCGGAATCTGTTGTTCGTGGACACAGACGGTGAAACACATCGGATCGGAGTCGAAACCGGATGGATCGTGAATGGCCGGGTCCGGTTCACGCCGAGTAATTCCGCAGAGTACCATCTCGTATACTGCGATGGCTTGGACGATTTGCTGTCTGTACATACTGATGAGTTTAATGAATCAATCTCTTTCCGGGTAGACAGCGAGAATACGCGAGGGACCAGATCGAATCCAGTAGATGAGTACGAGTTCGGGAACAACTGGCCACCAGTAGTCGTCGGGACTTCGCAGACGGATCCGACGCCGGAGCTGTCCCAGTTCATCAGTAGACTGCGAGAGGGGCAAGTGTCGTACAGCCGCGTGGAGTGCAGCGATAAAAAGACGGCAGAGGTCCACAGTAAGCAGTTGGACTTCCGAATCTGCGTCGAAACAGCGTGGATCGAGAACGGGCTACTCCGGTTCAACGCGAGCGGCGATAATGCCGATTATTATTCGCTCAAGAATCCTGAAAAAGAAGAATGGTATCTCGTGTCAGATGATTCGTTCGGGGATTCTGTCTCTCTGCGAATAGATCCGCCCGAAAAAGAGGATAGTCGGATCAATTTTGCAGAGGATTACCTGTTAGAAAAGATGTGGCCAGTATAGACAGACACATGCTTCGGTGACCCTTCTGAGAGTCGAGTCACCGAGTGGAAACCTTACCGCTCTAACACCGTCCCGCTGGCGCCGACGGCGTAGTCGCGAGCGCCGTCGAACGCCGCGACGGCGCGGAGGTTCTGTCCGGAGGGCGTGTCGACGACGCCCCAGGCGCCGTCATCGCGCTCGACGACGGTGCCGCTTCCGCCGACCGCGACGCCGCCGGCGTCGCTCGTGACCACGTCTTTGAGACCGGCCTCTGCGATCCGGTCCGACCGCCACTCGACGCCGTCGTAGACGTAGAGGGATCCGCCGCCGCCGACCACGGTCGCGTCGTCGGGGGCGTCGGCGTCGAGGCCGGCGAAGGTCGTGTCGGCGTTCTCTATGCCGAACGCCTCCCACGTCGGGCCGTCGTCGGTGCCGAACACCGTGCCGTTCGTGTCGATCAGGGTTCCCGCGCGGGCGCCGTAGAACTCGACGGCGGGGATCCCGGAGCCGGAACCGGGCGTGAGGTGGTTCCAGGTACCCTCCTCGCCGTTGTCGAAGCTGTAGTACACCAGCCCGGAGTCGTCGACGACGTACACGTCCGCGTCGCCCGCGGGACCCGTGACGGCGACGGAGTTGAACTGGTTGGAGGCGCCCGTCGGCTTGGACCGGTCGATCAGGTTCCCGGTCGTCACGTCGTACTCGCCGACGGCGCCGCTGTTGCCGACGAACCAGAGCCGCTCGCCGTCGTCGGTGACGGCGGCGCCGTACAGCCCGTTGCCGTTGCCCGTGGGCCCGCCGCGGAACACCGTCTCCCAGCCGGCCGCCGTCCGCTCGATCAGGACGCCGCCCGCGCCGACCGCGTGCGGGTTCGTCGCCGTGTACCGGACGTCGTGGAGGGTCCCGTCGACCGGCGTCTCGGCGACGGTCCAGTCGGAGGACGAGGTCTCCTCGGCCGACGCGACGGCGGGGACGGCGGCGGCCGCGATCGATGCGCCTGCGAGCTTCACGACCGAACGTCGAGTGTGTCGGCTCATCGCAGTTCGGCGTTGGTCCGGGGCGGGTGTAAAAACCGAGAATATTAGGCCCGAATTAAAGTTGATTGCCTCGGTTTTATGGCGTCAACGGACGGTGGTTTGAAGTAAGCGAACGCAACCGCGAGAGGATTGAAGGAGGCGTTCGCGGTCGGCGCGAGGAGCCTCGGCTCGATGTCGGCGCGCTCTGGAGCGGGCCGAGTCGCGCGCTCCGAGGCGGCGGGGCGATCGGACCGCCGCCTTTCGAAATCCTTTTGTCTCGAATCGGCGTTGATCCGAGTGCGAGCCGCCTTAGCTCAGACTGGGAGAGCACTCGACTGAAGATCGAGCTGTCCCCCGTTCAAATCGGGGAGGCGGCATTTTCCTGCGAACTCGTGAGGGAGCGAAGCGACTGAACCGTGAGCAGTGAAAATGTTCCCGACCCGATTTGAGCAGACGAGTCGCGAGCCCGAGCGGGGCGAGGGCGAGCGTCTCGGCGAGTTCAAATCGGGGAGGCGGCATTGTTTTTGTGGGAACTAAGTTCGGAAGCGCCGACTAAAGATCGAGCTGTCCTCCGTCCCCGCGAGCGCAGCGAGCGGGGGCTCGGAAGACGAGCGGAGCGATGTCTTCCGGTGTTCAAATCGGGGAGGCGGCATGTTCCAAACCCGTGAGGAGGGCGAACCGTCGGGAAAACGGATCGGTCGAAGCCGGGGGAACGCTCATTAGTCGCCCGTCGGTATCCGCTCGGGTGAGAGACGACGTCGACGCCGACGGCACCGACGACCGCACCGGCCCGCTCGCGAGACGGAAGCGCCGCCTCCGCCGCGTGATGGGAACGATATACGCCGTCGCGGGTATGACCCACTTCCTCGCGCCGGACTCGTTCGCCCGGGCCGTCCCGCCCGAGTTCCCGCGACCGCGAGCGCTCGTCTACTGCTCCGGGATCGCGGAGCTCGCCCTCGGGATCGGACTGCAGTTCGACCGGACGCGGCGGGCGTCGGCGTGGGGGATCGTCGCGCTGCTGGTCGCCGTCTTCCCGGCGAACGTCTACATGGCGACCGACGACGTCGCGGCCGATCTCGTTCCCGACCGGTTCGCCGGGGTCTCGCGGGCGGCCGCGTGGGCGAGACTCCCGTTTCAGGCCGTGCTAGTGCTGTGGGCGTGGTGGCACGCGCTCCCGGAGTCGGAGCCCGAGGGCGACGCAGAGGTCGAGGCGGGAGGGGCGACGGAGCCGACGGGCTAGGGCCCGGGTCGAAGCGGCGTCGTACAGCGACGGCAGTAGTCGAATCCCGACTCGTTGGCCGCGCCGCAGTTCGGGCAGGTCGCGGCCGGTCCGTTCGAGTCGTCGCGCTCCTCGACCGCCGCGCGGTCGCCCTCCGAACCGGCCGACGGCCGCCCACCGTACTCCTCGTCTTCCGTGTACTGCTCCATCTCGCCGGCCCGCCGACGGGCCCGGCGGTCGCGCCCCTCGCGGACGATCCCGCGGAGCACGCGGAACCCGAGCCCTAACGCGACGAGCAGCAGCGTCCCCACGACCGCGAGGTACACCGGGCCGAGGTCGATCACGCGGTTCCTACGGGCCGGAGGCATAGATATTGTGGGGTGATCGCACGGACCAAGGCTACGGCGGCCGCGGCGGACGCGGCGGCGACGGGTCAGTACCGCAGCGTGGCGTCGAGGATGCCGGCGGTCTGGCCGAGTCCGACGACCGCGATCCCGACCGCGGTCCACGTCGGCGAGGGTGCGGCCGGGATCGCGACCGCGCCGGCGACGCAGCAGGCGGCGCCGGCGTCGTAGATCCGCGCGCCCGCCTCGACGCGGCGTCCGGTGTACGCGAACCCGGCCGCGGGGAGGAGCGCCCAGCCGTACAGCGAGACGGCCAACAGGGCGGTCGGGGAGGTCCCGGTGCCGCCGAGCGCGAGGAATCCCGCGAGGCCAGCGAGCGTCGCGGGCGTGCCGGCGAGGATCACGAGCTTCCACGCCCGGAGCACGCCGCTCGCCATGTCGCGCCACGAGGCGATCACGAACGCGACGAGCAGGACGCTCATGACGACGTGGGCGACGAACAGGGCGCGCGTCGAGACGACGTCGAGCGCCGTCGCGGCGACGACGGTCCAAGCGGCGGGGACGAGCAACGCCGGTCCGTTCTCCCTGAGCGATCGAAACACGACACGCCGATCGCGGCGGGCGAACATAAACGTCCCTCCGCCGGCGGCCGGATCCGGAGAACCGACGGATCGGTCGGTGTGACGCGATAAGTCCCAGAGCGCGGGCACCGATCGCCTCAAAAATAGCCCACAACGACAACAATCGTTCGGCTTCACCCGTGGTAACTGTACACTCGCAATCCTTATGCCCGAACGGGGCGTCCGCTAGGATGCAATGGCGACCGGAAAGGTTGATTTCTTCAACGACACTGGCGGCTACGGATTTATTGAGACTGACGACGCTGACGACGACGTGTTCTTCCACATGGAAGACGTCGAAGGGCCGGACCTCGAAGAGGGCCAGGAGCTCGAGTTCGACATCGAGTCCTCGCCCAAGGGGCCGCGCGCGTCCAACGTCGTTCGGCAGTAAGCCGATCCGATAAGGCGGGTCGGTCCGGCTGACGCCGAACACGGCTCTGACACGCGACAACGAGACTTTTGCCCGCTCCGGACTCACGTCCGACGCGGGTACTTATCACGACACCGAGCGTCGCCGCCGCCGATCGGTTCGGCCGGTGACGGCGAGCGGTGGCGTCGAAGTATCGGCGTACAACGGCCGGAGACGGACGACTCAGATGTGCTGCCCGAAGAGCCCGCGGCCCTTCGTCACCTCAACGTCTCCCTCGACCTTCGTCTGACAGGCGAGTCGGACGTCGTGGCTCGGGTGGTGCGGCGGGAACCAGAGGCGGGCCTTCTCCTTCTTGCCGGGTTCGCTCACCTCGCCGTCGACCTGGACCGCACAGGACCCGCACGACCCCGCACCCCGGCAGTTGAGCTGTTTCATCTTGCCGTTGTACACGGAGAGTCCGGCCTCCTTCAGCACGTCGCGTAACACGGCGCCTTTCTCGCACTCGATCTCCTCTCCCTGATAGGATACGGTCGGCATGTCCGAAGGTACGCGACCGATCCACAAAGAGTCTATGTACTGCGGTCGGGGATAGCGTCCCGCGCGGGACCGCGGTTCGAAACGGCCGCCCGACGAGACGGGCGTACGCCGGGCGTCAGACGCCGGACGGGGCGTTTTTTACCCTCGGCACCGCAGGACGGACATAATGGGACTCAGGTGTCTGCTCGGGCACGACTTCGACGAGCCCGAACTACGGCGCGAGCGCGAGGAGGACGGGAACGAGGTCGTCACGACCGTCACCGAGGTGAAGACCTGCGCTCGCTGCGGTGAGACGCAGGTCGTGAGCGAGAACACCGAGGTCACGACGATGGAGCAACTGACCGACGAGGCCGTCGCGGGCGCCGAAACGGCGGGGGCCGGGGCGACCCCGGGCGTCGACGACGACCGCGGCGCGACGGGCGGCGTCGGGCCGGACGTCGTCGGAACGGACGCCGTCTCGATGGACGCCGCGGCGACGGACGACGGGGCGGGCGAGGCGGGCCCGACGGTCGACGCGACCGACGACGTCGACGACGCCGTGATCATCGACGACGGACCGGCCGCGGCGGCCGACGACAGACCCGAAGACGGTGCCGCGGACGCGGACGACGAGGGAGACGCGCCCGCGGACGACGAGGACGCGGAGCTCCTCGAATCGGGCCCGCACGACGAGGCGGGCTCGCTGGGGGGCGGCGACGAGTACGCGGAGTACCCCGAGGTCGAGACCGCGGAGTCGACGGAGGGCGACGAGCGGGACGCGGCGACCGACGACGGCGTGATCCTCGACGAGGCGGACGAGCCGGCGGCCGACCGCGAGCGCGGGGCGTGGCCGGAGGTCGACGAGGCGGACGAGCCGGAGCCGTCGACGACGGCGTGGCCCGAACAGCGCGGGGAGGACGAGGGGTTCAGCGCGGAGGTCGGCGACGGCGACGCCGGCGGCGTGGAGTTCGGGGGCGGTCTCACCCCCGAGGCGGCCGAGTCGGCGGACGGAGACGGAGACGCGGAGTACGTCGAGGCGCCGGAGCGCGACGCGGACGAGGTCGGCGGCACGATCGAACCGCGGGGCGAGGAGGCGGAGCCGGTCGACGCCGGAACGGGGATCACCCGCGCGGAGACCCCGGACCTCTCGACGTCGACCTCGGAGACGACGACGGAGTACCACTGCCCCGAGTGCGGGATGACCCGGGACGCCGACGGCAACTCCATGCGCGCGGGCGACATCTGTCCCGAGTGCAAGCGCGGCTACGTCACCGAGCGGCCGATCTGATCGGCGCCGGAGGGGTCTCGTAACGGCCTGAACACCCCGTGACGAAACTGGTTTACGCCCCCCTGTCGAACGGTCGCGGCATGAAGGAGTACAAGATGCGCCGCGGCGAGCATCTGGACGACCGCATGCCCGACCTGAAGGGCTCCATCGAGGAGTACTTCGGCGAGGTCTCCGACACAGAGGAGTGGCAGGGCCACGAGCTGTACGTGGTCGAAGACCCCGACAATCCCGTTTTCGAACGAATCGTGGCCGGTGCCGCCGAGTACGGTGGAAAGAAGGACAAGCTCGCGGTCCACTTCGAGGAGCGGCCCGCCGAGGACGTCATCGCCGAGGGGAACGCCGACGCCGCCGCCGACGCGGTCGACGCGAAAAACGAGTTCCTGCTGGAGGCGACTGGCCGCGACGCGAAGTCCCGCCGCGACTCGCTGAAGCGCGAGGTCGAGGACGACGCGCCCGACTACTGAGTCGAGCCCGGGCCCCCGCCGCTATTTATACGATCGGTCGTTCGTGCCGACGAGCGCGCCCGCGTCGTCGATCTCGGTGACCGAGCAGTTGTCGGCCGACAGCTCCGTGAGCGACCGCACCACCGAGAGGTCTCTGCGCTCGCCGACGACGAGCCGGATCGGGTTCACGTGCGTGACGGCGACGACGGTCCCCTCGCGGGCGCGCAGATCCGCGACCGCGTCGAGAACGCGGTCGCGGACGGAGAGCCAGCTCTCGCCGCTCTCCGGCTCGCGCTCGGCCGCGGCCCGTCCGTTCTCCAGCAGGTCGAACGCGGGGAAGCGCTCGAAGAAGGAGCCGGAAGAGAGGCCTTGAAACACGCCGAAGTCGCGCTCGCGGAGCCGCGGGTCGGTCTCGAGTTCGACCCCGGCCGCCGCGGCGATCGGCTCGGCGGTCGCCACGGTCCGCGCGAGGTCCGAGGCGACGACCGCGTCGACCGCGTGGCGCTCAACGAGGGCGTCGGCGACCGCCGCGGCCTCCTCGCGTCCGGCGTCGGAGAGCCCGACGGGCGCCCACCCCTGGATCCGACCCGCCTCGTTCCACTCGGTCGTCCCGTGTCTGACGAACAGCGTGCTCACGGTTCACTCTCGGCGTCTCGTATCAAGGGCCTTTCGTCGTCGGAGCCGCGTCCCAGTCAGCGTTCGAGCGACCGCGTCAGCGCGAAGACGAACAGCGCGATGAGGAACGCGCCGACGAACCCCTCCAGGGTGGCGGCGAGCCGGACGGCCAAGTCGGACTGCTCCGTGCCGCCGCCGAGGATCAGCGCGACGAACGACTCCAAGCTCAACAGCCCGTACCCGAGGACGCCCCCGTACGGAGGTTCGGGGAGCAGCACGGCGAACGCCCCCGCGAAGACGAACACGACGCTCCCGGAGAAGGTGAGCACTCGGCCGGGGCGTTCGCCGTAGCCGGAGCTGAGGTCGAACAGCGCGTTCGAGACGTAATCGGACGCGGCGGCGAGGCGCTTCCGTGGCGACCCGCGGGCGCGGGCCTCTTTCCGGTGGACCCGTCGACGCTGGAGCATCTCGTTCCGGAAGAACCGAGAGGCCGCGTTCGTGTCGCCGACGCGGTTCGCGCCGTTGCGCGCGAGCACGTAGGTGGTGACCAGCGTCTCGGCGTCGGGGACCTCCGCGTCGACGTCGGCGATCACCGGGGCGATCGCGCTCTGTAACTCGCCGCGCGCGGCCGCCTTCCCCGGGTCGTGCGCGGGGTATGCGTCGGGGTCGACCCGGGCGAGCGCGGCGCGGACGTCGGGGTCGCGGAGGGCGACGACGGCGGTCGGCGCGGGGCTCACCGCGTCCCCGCCGTCCGAGGCGACCGCCGCGAGGCCGCGAACGAGGCCCACCCGGTCGCTCTCTCGGTCGTCGAACGGTTCCGGGAGGGCGGATTCGCGGGACGACTCGGCCTCTCCGGCGATCGCGGCGAAGTCGACACGGGCCCCGACGAGGGTCGCGACCGCGTCGACCGGATCGGCGGCTGAGAGGGCGTCCCGGAACCCCTCGAACGTCGCGGCCGCCGCGAGGAGGTCGTCCGCGAGCGCCATCGCGTCGGCGGCGACGGTGGCCGTCGCGAGCCCGCGGTAGCCGGTGCCGTCGCCGTCGACGGTCTCCGGGACCTCGTGGATCCGCCAGTCGGCCGCCTCGAAGGCGTCGCGGTTCCGTCCGAAGACGAAGCCGTCGAACGTCGTCTCGACGAGGTGGAGGCGGTCGGTGGACCCGCCGTTCGTCCCGAGTCGGACGTCGCCGAGCGTGGCGTTCCGGAGGTCGTACCCGACGGGACCGCTCGCTGTCGGCTGCGAGAGCGAGCCGGCGCCGACGGTCACACCGCGCAGCCGCGCAACCGGGAACGTCGTGTCGGCGAGCCGCGGCGTGCAGGTCAACGCGCCCGCGACGGTCGTGCCCGAGAGGTCGAGGCAGCCGTCGACGACCGGACCGGGAAGGGTGCCCGTCCGCGCCTCCGCGAGGTCGGCGTCGCCGCCGATCCGGCCGTTCCGGACCGAGAGGTTCCCGGCGACGATCGCGGGGCCGAGCGTCGTCGACTCGTCGTCGACGGCGCCGAGCCAGAGCGAGTCGTCGAGGTCGACGGCGTCGAGCCGGAGGTCGCCCCCGACGTGGAGGTCGTTCAGCAGGAGCGCCCCCCGGCTCCGGAGGTGTTCGAGCACGACGTGCGAGCGCACCTCGGTGAGTCGGAGCGTGAGCTCGGAGGTGTTCGCGTGGTGGCGCTCGCCCCGGAGCGTGAGTCCCGGGCAGTAGAGCCGCCCCTCGACCGCGCCGCGCTTGAACTCGAACCGGCCGTCGACGACGCACTCCGTCGCCTCGACGTCGCCGTTCACGACCGCGTCGGTGAGCACGAGGCGCCCGCCGACGCGCGCGTCGTCGAACCGCACCGGTGTGGAGGCGGCGTCACCGACCGGGGGGCCGCCGTCGGCGGGTCGCTCCGCCGCGTCGACGGCCCCGATCCACAGGCCGTCGGCGTCCGGGTCGACCCGCGCGTCGGGGTGCGTCGCCGGGCCGAGCGCGGACTCGCGAAGCGAGCAGTCGCCGTCGACGACGCAGTCGGTCGCGTCGACGGTCCCGATCCGCGACCCACCGAGGTCGAAGTCCGCCTCGATCCGCGCGTCGTGACAGTCGAGCGCACCGATTCGAGCGCCGCGGAGGTCGAGCGGGTGTGTGTCGCCGCGCTCGATCAGCTCGTCGGAGAGGTCGAGCGCCGAGAGGCGGGCTCCGACGAACCGCTTCCGCTCGCGGGCGAAGCGCCGCTCGCCGAGGTCAATCGCGAACAGGTCGGCCTCGGGCGTCGCAGAGAGGGATTCGAGTAGCTCGCCGGCGGCGTCCCCGTTCGAGAGCGCGTCGGGGTCGTGGAACGCGCAGTGATCGCCTCCCTCGACGGCCGTTCGCGGGCAGCGCCAGTCGTCGGCGAGGTCGCCGGGGACGGAGACCTCGTCGGCGTCGAAGGTACACCGGGGCATAGGCGAAGGAGTCGGAGGCGATACATAAACGCTCGGCAGCCGATGCGGCGCCGAGGCGGCGCCGAGGCGGCGCGGTCGTGGCGATGCGCGGCGGAGTCTCGTGGACGACAACCTATTGACCGCGGACCGGGTACTGTGACCGAATGCGACAGGACCCGATCCCGCCGGCGGTCGCCGACCGGCTGTCGACCGCGGCCCGTCGCCTGCGAGCGGCCCGCCGGAACGCGCTCGAGCGAGTCGCCGTCGAGGAGACGGAGTGGGAGTACGCGGGCCGGACGTGGTCGTGGCCGGCGGGGGAGGCGCGCACGTACTTCCACGAGCTCGCGCCGGGCGAGCGCGAGGTCCTCGACGAACTGACCGCGGAGCTGGAGCGGCTCCGCGAGGCGGGAGCGGCGGCGGAGGCGACCGCGTCGGGGGCGACGTCGACGGCGGACGTCGTCGGGGTCGGCACGGGTCGCGTCGCCGTCGGGATTCCCGGATCGATCGGCGGGGACCCGAGGACGTCCGACGGGGATGCCAAGCCGACCGACGGAACTCCGGAGCCGACCCACGGGGATCCGCTCGTCGCGAAGCTGGCGCGGTACGGTCCCTCGGCGGAGATGGGCGACGGGCGCCCGCAGAACCGACGAGAGCGACGGATCTGGTCGGCGGTCGAGTCGCACCCGTTCCTGCCCGTCCTCGACGGCGACCCCGACGGCGACTGGATCGTCATGCCGCGGGCGGAGGTCCCCCCAGAGGAGCCGGTCCGCGAGGAGGCGCTCGACCGCGTTCGGAGGGCGCTGGCGCCGCACCGCGACCGGTTTCACTTCGACGAGCTCAAGCCGGAGAACGTCGGCGCGTACCGCGGTCGGTACTGGATCGTCGACTACGGCCGCCCGACCGGCGAACCGTTGTTCGTCGATCCGCCGGGCGAACCGGAGCCGCCCGAGGCGGACGCGGCCGGAACGCCGGCTGAGGACGACGCGGAGGCAAGGGAGAACCGTAAGGATCGATCGTAAGAAAATTAATTCAGAACTGAGTTAAAACTTCGACAGCTTTATCCGGGCGGGCGGCGAAAGGGAGGTATGAGCATAGAAACGGTGCTACTGGCGGTCGGAACCGAAGACGAGGAACAAACAGAGCAGCTCGCGAAGGAGGCCATCGCGGTCGCCGAGCCCGCGGGGGCGGAAATCGTGTTGACCCACGTGTTCTCGGACGAGGAGTTCGACGGAATCCGGTCGAAGCTCGGGGTCAACCCGACGAGCGAGGGGTCGACGCCGAACGCGGTCGCGGAGCGGCACACCACGACGCGGGCGCTCGCGAAGGCGCTCGACGAGGCCGGCGTCTCGTACACGATCCGCGGCGCGGTCGGCGATCACGCCGACGAGGTCGTCGAGGCGGCCTCGGCCGTCAAGGCCGACCGCGTGGTGGTCGGCGGGCGGCGCCGGTCGCCGACCGGGAAGGCCGTCTTCGGCAGCGTCGCTCAGGAGGTCATCCTCTCGGCGCCGTGCCCGGTGACCTTCGTGCGGGAAGTCGCCGCCTGAGTGACCGACCCGTCTCCGCGCGCCGGTCAGGGCGACACCTCGCCGCCCTCACCGCGCGCCGAACGGGACGAACCGCCTCGGGAAGCGTCCCGCTTAAGTGACACCGGTCCGCCGTTCTAGCCGATGTATTACGTGGGCGTCGACCTGGGGGCGACGAACGTCCGGGCGGTCGTCGGCGACGGCACCGCGACGGTCCTCGGATCGGACGCGCAGGGGACCCCTCGCGGTCCGAACGGGATCGCCGTGACCGAGGCCGTGCTGAGCGTCGTCCGGGGGGCGTGCGCGGCCGCCGAGATCGACCCGACCGAGGTCGTCGCGGCCGGGATCGGCTCGATCGGCCCCCTCGACCTGGCGGCCGGGGTCGTCCAGGGGCCGGCGAACCTCCCGGACACGGTCGAACGCATCCCGCTCGTCGGGCCCGTCTCGCAGCTTCTCGGCACCGACGAGGTCCACCTCCACAACGACACCGTCGCCGGCGTCATCGGCGAGCGGTTCCACGCCGAGCGCAACCCGGACGACATGGTGTACCTCACGATCTCCTCGGGGATCGGCGCCGGGGTCGCCGTCGACGGCAACGTGCTCTCGGGGTGGGACGGGAACGCCGGCGAGGTGGGCCACATGACCGTCGACCCGCACGGGTTCATGACCTGCGGGTGCGGGCTCGACGGGCACTGGGAGGGGTACTGCTCCGGAAACAACATCCCGAAGTACGCCCGCGAACTCCACGCCGAGGACCCGATCGAGACGTCGCTCCCCGTCGAGGACCCGGACTTCTCCGCGGTCGACGTGTTCGAGGCGGCGGGCGAGGACGTCTTCGCCGACCACGTGATCGACCAGGTGGCCCACTGGAACGCCATGGGCGTCGCCAACGTGATCCACGCGTACGCCCCGCTCGTCGTGAGCGTGGGCGGTGCGGTCGCGCTCAACAACCCGGACCGGGTGCTCGACCCGATCCGAGAGAAGCTCTCCGACATGGTGTTCATCAACGTCCCGGAGGTCAAGCTCACCGACCTCGGCGACGAGGTCGTCGTGAAGGGGGCGCTCGCGAGCGCGCTCACCGGCGGCACGGGCGACCGGTCGCGCGTGGACTCGCCGCCGGAGTGATCGGTTTTTAAAAACGGCCGTCGTCAATCCTCGAACTCCGTGATCTCCGGCTCGACGTCCGGGCCGACCGCGTCTCGCGTCTCCACGTACGCGTCCCGGTACCGCCAGATCTTCCGGAGGAGGACGTAGCCGAACGCGCCCTGGAACAGGAGGACGAAGAGGAACAGCGCCGGGAGCCGCGGGATGGGAGTGAGCGCGGGGATCACCGAGGTCACCGGGCCGACGAGGGTGTTGTACAGCCCGTGGATCGCGGCCGCGATGACGAGCCCCTTCACCACGATCGGACCGCGGTTCTCGGGGTTGAACTTCGCGAGCCCGAGGTAGTACCCCGCGAACGCCGAGTAGACGACGTGGCCCGGCCCCGCGAGCGCTCGCAGCGCCGTGATCCCGTCGCCCGCGCCGAGGACGGCGAGCCCGAGCGTCAGCTCCGACATCTCGACCGTCCGGGCGATGTACACGAGGTTCTCGATGACGACGAAGCCGAGGCCGGCGATCGCCCCGTACACCGCGCCGTCGACGACGGCGTCGAACCGGTCGTCAGTGTACGCGTACAGCCGGACGGCGAGCAGCTTCACCGTCTCCTCGACGGGACCGACGATGACGAAGAAGAAGAGGACGATCCCGGGGAAGCCGAGCGGGGAGAAGAGCGGCTGCGCGTAGCTGTTGAGCACCGCGGCGAACGTCGCCGTCAGGATAGACAGCAGGAACGTCGCCACGAGCAGGGAGAGCGGCTCCGCGGTCGTGACGTCGGAGACGTACACGTACGCGGCGAGCCCGAACGCCGGGATCGCCGAGAGCCCGACGAGCATGGCGACGGCGGGGTCGAAGACCAGCCCGAGGCCGAACGACCCGAGGATGGCGAGGAGCCCCAGAAGCGCGACGAACACGACGAGCGCCTTCGCGGAGCGGGTGATGAGCCAGTACAGCGCGACCGAGAGCCCGTCGAGAGAGGTGCGCTCCTCCCACGTGGCGACGTCGTAGAGGTCGCGGTCGTCGTCGGCGCGCGACTGGACCGGGTCCGACCGGGATGGCATACGCCCCGGTTCGGCCCGGGATGACTTAAGCCGTGGCCGGACCGCGGCCGATCGGGAGTCGTCCTCCGGCGGGACCCGCCCCGGACCGAGCCGATGGAGTTGAAACCGCGGCGCCCGAAGGGCCGGTATGCACTTCGACCGACGGACTCAGCGAGCGCTCCGCGAGGCGGGGCTCGACGCGGACGCGATCGCGGACG
>NZ_NHPF01000116.1:0-64608 GCF_002252925.1 Halorubrum sp. Ea8 | reverse complement strand
CCGCCGTCGCCGCCGGCGCCGCCCTATTTAACGAGGGGCACACGCTCGCGGCGCACGACCCGTGGGAGGCAGCGTGGCTCCCGCTCGACGAGGGCGACGACGAGCGCCTGCTCCACGGGCTGATCGCGGCCGCGGCGGCCACTCACCACGCGAGCGAGCGGAACTGGTCCGGCGCGACCGGGTGCGCCGCCAACGCGGTCCGGTACCTCGACGGACTCGACGCGGAGGCGGCCCGCGGCGACGGCGGCGGAACTCGCGGCGTCGACGTCGCGACCGTCCGGGAGTGGTGCCGACGGCTCGCGACCGACCCGGAGACGGTCGAGCGCCGCGAGCCGCCGCCGATCCGGGTCGGCGACGCGGTGCCGAGGTTCGCGGACTTGGACCTCGCGGCCGCGCTGCTCGCGGCGCCCCCGCTCGCCGAGGCGGTCGACCACGGCGACCCGGGGACGTTCGAGGCGGCCGCGGCGCTGGCGCGCGAGGAGCGCGGCACCGGGCGGACGCGGTTCGCGGAGCTCCTCTTCGCGTTCCTCCGCGAGCCCGACGCCCGGCCGCAGGTGGCCGCGCGGCTCGCGGACCACGTGGAACTGGCGGAGCGGAAGCGTCGCGACGTCGACGACCTCTTTTAAATTTGAACTCGGTTAGGCGCCGTCGGTCGGCGTGTCCGGGTCCGAGGGGAAGTTCGGCTTCCCGGTGACCGCGGGGTCGGCCCCGCCGTCGGGACCGATCCCATCGCCGGGGTCGCCCCCGTCCGACTCCGCGGCCCCGTCCTTCGGCTCGCCCTCGAAGGTGTAGTCCGCGGAGTTGTCGGCGGGGTCGTAGCCGAGCGCCTCGCGGGCGCGCTCGATCGAGTAGTAGCGCCGGTCGTTGTTCGAGATGCCGTAGACGACCTCGTAGCCGTAGTCGGCCCGCAGACACCGGTCGAACAGGTGCGCGCAGTCGCGGTGCGAGAGCCACATCGCCTGCCCGCGCTCGTACTCCCGCGGCGGGTGGTCCTTCGTGAGGTTCCCGATGCGGACGCAGACGACGCTCATCCCGTGTTCGTCGTGGTAGAGGCGCCCGAGCGCCTCGCCGGTCGCCTTCGAGACGCCGTAGAGGTTCCCGGGCCGGGGGAGCTCGGTGCCGTCCAGCCGGTAGTCGTCGTCCGTGCGGTACAGGTCCGGGGTCCGGTCGTCGGTCTCGTAGCCGCCGACGGCGTGGTTCGAGGAGGCGAACGCGAACTTGTCGACGCCCTCGTCGACGGCCGCGCGCATCACGACCTGCGTCCCGTCGATGTTGTTGCGGAGCACGGAGTCCCACGGCGCCGTCTTCCGCGGGTCGCCGGCGAGGTGGATCACGGCGGCGACGCCCTCCATGGCCTCCCGGACCGCCCGCTCGTCGGTGATGTCCGCGACGTACCGGTCGGCGTCGGTGACCCCGTCCGGCACCTTCGCCGCCGGGAGCGGCTCCCTGTCGAGGAGTCGCCACTCGTAGTCGTCCCCGATGCCGCGGAGGATGGCCTGCCCCACCCGTCCGCCGGCGCCCGTCAGCAGGACCGGCTCGTCCATTCGGTCGTACGTGGGCGGGAGACGGGCATATAATACACGGTTCGGCCACGCACCGGCGGATCGCGGGGACCGTGCGCCCGCGGCGAGATATCCGAAGAGAGTCAGAGACCGAGACGAATCCCGGTTACAGCTTCTTCCGGGAGATCGAGACGCCCGTCGGCGTGACCACGATCTGGTCGTCGCCCTTCTGCACGATGTCGCCGTCGACCTCTTGAGCGACCTGGCGAAGCTCGTCGATGATGTGTTCGATCGTGCGGTCCGACGTCGAGTGACGAGTGATGTCGGCGATGACGAAATCGCCGTCGTAGACGGCGTCTTTGATCGGGATGACGTCGCCCTGGTCACCGATCTCCGCGATGTGTACCTGCATCCCCGTCTCGGCGTGCGCCTCGGCGAAGTCGTCGAGGTTGAGCTCGACGTAATCGTCGACGGAGCGGTTGCCGCCCCCGCCGAGGATCTTGCTCATGATGCCCATACACACTACACGTCGAGGTCGGACATTAGTTCTTACGTCAGACGCACCCGGTCCGCGGGTCGTCAGCGGCTCTCGTCGAGCCGATCCTGCCACTCTTTCACGCGCGCGAGCAGCTCCACGGGCGCGGTCTCCGCGACGTCGACGTCGCTCAGCTCCTCGATCACGGCGCGGGTCTCGGGGTCGAGCCGGTCGGCCCCCGCCGCCCCCGCGCTCTCGGCGCCCTCGGGGCGTTCGGCGGATTCGTCGGTCTTGGGGCGTCCGGCGGACCCGTCGTCACCTCCGGCGTCGTCCGACGCCCGCTCCCGGCCCGTTCCGTTTCGGCCCTCTTCGGGGGCGGAGGCGTCGGCGGCCGTCCCGGTCGACCCGGCGCCGCCCTCGTCCGCGAACGACCCGGACGAGAGGTCGAAGACGACCTGCTTCGTCCCCTCGCCGGCCCCGGCTCCGTCCCCCATGCCGCCGCTTCCGGGTCCGTCTGCCCGCCCGCCGACTCCGCCCCGCGACCCCTTCGCCTCGATCGCCTTCTCCTCGCGGAGCCGGTCGAGCACCTCGTCGGCGCGCCCGACGACCGGCTCGGGGACCCCGGCGAGGTCGGCGACGTGAACTCCGTACGACCGGTTCGTCGGGCCGTCGCGGACCGTCCGGAGGAACGTCACCTCGCCGTCCCGCTCGTCGACGGCGACGTGGACGTTGGCGACCCGGGGGAGGTGATCGGCGAGCGTCGTCAGCTCGTGGTAGTGCGTGGCGAAGAGGGTGCGCGCGCGCACCTCGTTGTGGAGGTACTCGGTCGCGGCCCACGCGATGGAGATCCCGTCGTAGGTGGCGGTCCCGCGGCCGACCTCGTCGAGGATGACGAGGGAGTCGGCGGTCGCCGAGTGGAGGATGTTCGACAGCTCCTGCATCTCGACCATGAACGTCGAGCGCCCCTGCGCCAGCTCGTCGAGCGCGCCGACGCGGGTGTAGATCCCGTCGACGAGCCCGACCGTGGCCGCCCGCGCGGGGACGAACGACCCCGCCTGCGCGAGCAGCTGGATCAGGGCCGCCTGCCGCATGTACGTCGACTTCCCGCTCATGTTCGGCCCGGTGACGATCAGGAAGCCCCGCTCGTCGTCGAGCCGGAGGTCGTTCGGCACGAAGTCCGTCGCCCGCTCGACGACGGGGTGGCGCCCGGCCTCCACGTCGAGCCGGCGCTCGTCCGTCAGCTCCGGGCGCGTCCAGTCGTTGCCGGCGGCGTGGGTCGCGAGCGACGCGAGCGCGTCGACCTCGGCGAGGGCCCGCCCGACGTCCTGCAGCAGCTCGGCGTCGCCGGCGACGCGCTCGCGCAGCTCCTCGAACAGCTCGTACTCCAGCTCGCCGCGGGCCTCCTCCAAGCGGAGCACCTCCCGTTCCCGCTCCGCCAGCTCGTCGGTGACGAACCGCTTGGAGTTCTTCAGCGTCTTGATCTCCCGGTACCCCTCGGGCACCTGGTCGGCCACCGATTTGCCGACCTGGATGTAGTAGCCGTCCGTCTTGTTGCGGTCGACCGTGACGTGGCTGAGGCCGTGCCGCCGCTTCTCCCGCTCCGCGAGGGTGTCGAGCCACTCTTTGGCCTCCTCATGGCTCGCGATCAGCTCGTCGAGCTCGTCGTCGTACCCCTCTCGGAGGAGCCCGCCCTGCGTCTTCGCCTCCGGCGGGTCGTCCGCGAGCGCGTCGGCGAGCTCGCCGTGGAGCGCACGGGCGCGGTCGCGGTCGAGGCCCTCCAGAACCGCCGCGACCGGCGAGTCCGCGAGCGCGGTCCCCTCGACGGCGTCGACCATCGCCGGCACCAGCGCGAGGGTGTCGCGCATCGAGAGGAGTTCGCGTGCGCCCGCGCTCCCACTCGTCGCCCGCGCGGCGAGCCGTTCGAGGTCGTACGCCTCCCCGAGCGTCTCGCGGAGGCGGTCGCGCGCGAGGGCGGCCGACGCCAGCGCCTCGACCGCGTCGAGCCGGCGGTCCAGCCGCGCCCGGTCCCGGCGCGGTCGGGTGAGCCACTCCCGGAGGAGCCGCCCGCCGGCCGCGGTGACGGTGTGGTCGATCGTCTCGAACAGCGACCCCTCCCCATCGCCGCGCATCGTCTCCGTGAGTTCGAGGTTGCGCTGGGTCGTCGCGTCGACGTCGACGTGGTCGCCGTCGCCGTACGCCGTGAGCCGGGTCATCGACGCGAGCACGCCGGCGCCCGTCTCCT
Organism: Halorubrum sp. Ea8; assembly: GCF_002252925.1. Lineage (NCBI taxonomy): Archaea > Methanobacteriati > Methanobacteriota > Halobacteria > Halobacteriales > Haloferacaceae > Halorubrum > Halorubrum sp. Ea8. Next base: position 60,389 of record NZ_NHPF01000116.1, on the reverse strand, counting down.
CGACGTAGCCGAGGGTCGCGCCGGCCGCGCGCAGCGCGAGGTCGGAGTCGATCCCGACGCTGTCGGCGGTCTCCCGGCCGAACTGCTCGCGGACCGCGTGCTTCGCCCGCCCCGGCGCGAACGCCTCCGCGTCGAACAGCGAGACCGACCCGGAGAGGTCCTCCCTGACCGCGCCGAGCAGCCGGTCGTCGTTGCGGACGCGGGGGCCGGGGAGCACCTCCGCGGGATCGAACCGGTACAGCTCCGCCCGGAGGTCGCTCTCGTCGTCGACCTCGGTGACGAGGAATCGGCCCGTGGTGACGTCGGCGAGCGCGAGCCCGTAGGGGCCGTCAGCTTCGTCGCTCGTCTCCCCCGCGGCCGACGCCCCGCCGCCGTCGCCCTCGCGGACGACCGCCGCGAGGTACCGCGCGTCGTCGTCGGCGGTCTCCAGCAGGGTCCCGGGCGTGACGACCCGCGTGATCTCGCGGGCGTGGCCGTCGTCCGTCTCGTACTGGTCGGCGACGGCGACCCGGTAGCCGCGCTCGACGAGCGCCTTCACGTAGGGCGTCAGCTCCGAGAGCGGGACGCCCGCCATCGGGTACGACGAGCCGTGCGAGGACTTCTGTGACACCGTCAGGTCGAGCTCGTCGGCGACCAGCTCCGCGTCGTCCGCGAAGAACTCGTAGAAGTCGCCGCACTGCATCGCGAGGAGGTCCGCGTCCGTCTCCGCCTTGAGATCGAGGAACTCCCCGACGATCCCCGTTGCCATATACCCGTACTCCCGCCGTGGGCGGCTAAAACCCTACGGGTGTCGCGCCGAGCGGCGACGCTACCCGACCCGGTTGCGACGCGTCACCGTCCGGTGTATCAGGCCGGAGACGGCGAAGAGCACCGCGAAGAGGACCGCGTACGCGTACCCCGACACGTCGGCGAACGGGACGGTCCCGATCGCCGCGGCCCCGGCGAGCAGCCCGCAGGCGACGCCGAGGCCCACGTAGTACTCGCTCCACAGGATCTCGTTCTCGGAGACGACTTCGAGGTACACCTCCAACTGTCGACTCTGCTCGGTGAGGGAGACGATCCCCCTGTCCGGCTCGTACGCGATGAACCCGTTCTCGGCCAGCTTCGGGAGGTGCGACTGGTGGAGCGCGGTGTAGACGCGCTTCCGCTGTTTGTACGTGACCTCGTTGACCGCGAGTTCGTTCTCCCACGCCGCCAGCTGCTCGGCGATGTCTCTCACGCGAGCGTCGTTCCCGTGCTCTCTCAGATAGGCGATCACGTTCCGCCGTCGGCGGTTGCTCAACGCCGTGAATATCTCGTCGCGCGACGGCCCGGTGCCCTCGCTCGGGGCCGCATCCTTCTGCTTGGTGAGTTGGGATGACATTAATCTCTCGAAGAGTATCTCTGACTGGTGACTGTCACCAACTAACATATCTCTTCCTGTTGGTAACTCGCCTCCGGTTCTGGTCTGGTTCGGTTCGTCCGCCCTTTCGCGACGGGCGGTATGGCGTCCATACATACGACCGATCGGCGCCTCAGTCTAGGCATGACGCCCACTCGCGACACCCGTCTCGGTCGCCTCGCCCGGCTTCGCCGCCCGGAGTACACCGGCGAAAACCGCTGTCTCCCCTGTACCGCGGTCAACGTCGCCGTCGCGGTCGCGGTCGCCGCCGCGCTCGCGGTCGTCGGTCGCCCGGGGCTCGCCGCGCTCGCCCTAGCCGCCTCCCTCGCGGCGATCTGGCTCCGCGGCTACCTCGTCCCGGGGACGCCCGAACTCACCAAGCGGTACCTCCCCGAGCGCGTCCTGCGGCTCTTCGGGAAGGGGAGGGCGGCCGCCCCGCCGACCGACGTCGACGCGGAGTCGTACCTGCTGTCGACCGAGGTCCTCGTCGAGACGCCCGACGGGGCCGACCTCGCGTTCGCCCCGTGGTTCGCGTCCACGTGGCGCGCCGCCCTCGACGGGATGCACATCGACGCGAGTGCTGCCGCCGAGGCCGGTGCCGAGGGGGACGACGCTCGCAGCGACTCCGACGTCGACGCGGACCTGGCGGCGCTCGCGTCGCTCGCCGACGTCGACGACGACTCGCTCTCGCTCGACTGGCGCGGCGGGACCGCCTTCGCCTCCGCCGACGGCGAGCGCATCGGTCACTGGGAGTCCCGCGCCGCGTTCCTCGCCGACGTCGCCGCCGACCGCGTGCTGACCGACCGGCTCGACGACTGGACGGCCCTCCCGCTCGCGACCCGGAGCGGCGTGCTCGGCGCGCTCCGACTGTTCGTCGAGGAGTGCCCCGCCTGCGAGGGCCACGTGGATCTCGAGGAGCGCGTCGTCGAGTCCTGCTGTACGAGCTACGACGTGATCGCCGGGCGCTGTGCCGCCTGCAACGCGCGGCTGTTCGAGCTGGACCTACCGCCGTCGCTCGCGACCGAATAAGACGTCGTGACCGGTCGCTTCGTGGTGAATTCTGCAGAAGCTCCAGCCGCTCGCTTATAAATGGTTGACGGCGGATCGGCGGTGAACACCTCCAAAGCCCCAGCCGTGAGGGGCACGCACGCTCGCTGCGCTCCTCAGTTAGTCGCTTCGCTCCCTCCTTGCGGTGCTTGGCTTCGCCTCCGCGCCCCTCACGGCTGCCCCTTTGAGCCCCACCCACACAGCACCGCACCTCTCACCTCCCCAGCCTCGTCGGTGGTCCTCCGCGTTGCTCCGGACCACCGACTCCCTCGCGTGTGCGACTCGCGGCCACCGAGGGCGGTCGCTCGCCGGCGCGCGCCGACCGCGGCGTTCGTTTGTTTATAAATAGAATCGGTACGGTCGCAGAATTCGTCGTTCGTCTCAGCTCCGGCGCCGCGACAGCAGGCCGTTGCGTCCGATCCGGAACTGCCGGAGCACGGAGAAGCGGTTGACCCACAGCTGGTACGCGCCCGTGAGGGCGAACGCGCCGAGCGAGAGGCTCGTCCAGAGGACCGGGTCGACCGCGGAGACGAGCGGGACGCCGAGCAGCGCCGCGAGGACGACGGTCAGCGACGCGACGCCGAGCGCGCGGTACAGCTCCGACCACGTCACGCCGCCTTTCGCGACGATCTCCGTGTACAGAGACACGTCCCGCGCGTGCCGCGAGAGCTCGATCGTCTGCGTCTCCCGGTCGTACTCGACCACGCCGACCTCCTCCAGCTTCGGCAGGTGCGTCTGGACGAGCGAGGTGTACACGCTCTCGCGGCACCGCTTCGGCGGCGGGCTCTCGCCCGTCTCGCGGCCCGCCACCAGCGTCGACAGCTCGTGAACCGTCACCACGCCGCCGACGCTCCCGAGCTGTTCGAGGGCGCGCCGACGGCGCTCGTTCGCGAGAATGGCGTACACCTGTTCTGCCGGAAGGACGTCGGTTCTGAGTTTCATGAGTGAGGGTCCGACGCTCCGCGCGGCACGGAGATCGGTCGTTGGCACTACATCTTCCGTTGAGGGGATATGTATGCGCTCGCTACCCGCATTCGGATCGTGTTTCGTGGTACCTCGACCCGGGATTCGGGCCCTCGAAACCGATAGCCCGCGTCCCCGCGAGCCCCGCGCCCTCGCTCCGATCGCCCTCGGCTTCGGGTCCGGTGCGGCAGGCGTCCCGTACCGCCCGCCGCGGTCGAAGTACGGGGTTCATGTCGCCGTTTTTGCCCAGAGTAGGGACGTCGAACCGCCGATCGAACGCGGCGTTTGACCGCGCGAACCGACCGTTCCACGGAATCGAACAGATCGTTCGACGGTGACGTGGCTGCGCGTAACTAGGTGGGTATCCCTCGGAGGGGAGAGTAACCGATTCGGTCAGCCCAGCGCGGACGGGGGGCGAGTCGGGGGAGAAAGCATGAGCCAAGACACAAACGACACAATCGGACTCTCGCGGCGCAAGCTGCTCGCCGGCCTCGGGGCCGTCGGCGTGGCCTCCGCGGGCGCGGGACTCGGTACCACGGCGTACTTCAACGACACGGAGACGTTCCAGGGCAACACGCTCACCGCGGGCGAGCTCGACCTGAAGCTGGACTACCGCGCAACGTACGCGGGCGGGACCGGGCGCATCGACGAGATCAACGGCTGGTATCCGGACTTCGACGTCGTCGAGGAGGAAGAGGGGGTCTACCTCATCGGCGAGGCCCCGAGCATCGACGAGCCTGACGCTTGGGAGGACGAAGTCCAGACGCGCGACTTCTGTCTGCCCGACGTGGGACTGGTCAACGGCGACGAGATTCCGGTCTTCGTCCTCGATGACGTGAAGCCCGGCGACTGCGGCGAGGTGACGATCAGCCTCCACATCTGTGACAACCCCTCGTGGGTGTGGATGAACGGCGAGCTCACCGAGAACGCCCAGAACGGGTACTCGGAGCCCGAGCTGGAGGCGCTCGCGGAGATGGGACTGGATACGGACGACTCCGACGGCGAGGGTCAACTCGCCGACGCCATCGACGTGACGATGTGGTACGACGAGAACTGTAACAACGTCCTGGACGCCGACGCCGAGGAAGCAGGAGATTCGGTGTGCGTTCAGCTCGTGATCGACACGTCCGGGTCGATGGGCGGCAGCCGCCTCGACAACACCAAAAGCGGTGCCATACAGCTCGCACAGACAGTCCTCGACGCGAACCCCGACAACTTAGTTGGGGTCACCGAGTTCGACAGCAGCGCGGACACCGTTCAGACGCTGACGGACGAGTTCGACGCCGTCGAAGACGCGATTAACGGACTGAACGACGGTGGCGGTACCAACGCCCAAGCCGGCGTGGACGAAGGACAGGCCGAACTCGAGAACTGCCCCCCCGACGAACGCGTGATGGTCGTGTTCGGCGACGGCGATATCAACACCGACGGCCAGGCCGCAAAAGACGCCGGAACCGATATCTACGCGATCGGCGTCGGCAACGCGAGCTTCGATGACCTCGAAGACCTCGCCAGCGTACCGCCGGAGGACTACGTGTTCTTCGCCACCGACGACGACGCGATCGAGCAGGTGTTCGGTCAGGTCGCCGAGACGATCACGGTCGGCGAGGAGATCATCTTCGAGGGTTCGCTCGCGGACGCGATGGCGGAGCTAGAAGCGGGAATCGCGCTCGACGGTAACCGGTCTGTCGAGGGTCGACAGCCCTACGAGGGCGGCCTCACCCAATGTATCGGCTTCGAGTGGTGCCTGCCGGCCGAGGTCGGCAACGAGGTCCAGACCGACTCCGTGGCCTTCGACCTCGGCTTCTACGCCGAGCAGTTCCGGCACAACGGCGACCCGCAGGTGACGTTCAACGGGACGCAGGCGAACAGCACCAGCACCGGAAACGTGTCCCAGTAGACACGCGACTCCGAGCGGGACACCCGCTCCCCCGGGCGACGCTCGCCCGGTTCCCGGTTCGGCGCCTTCGGGCGGCCGACGCGGCGGTTCGCGACCGCCGCCGGGAGTTCCCTTCGGGGATGATACACAATGAACGACGACAAAATCGGACTATCGCGGCGCAAGATGCTGGTCGGACTCGGTGCGGTGGGCGTGGCCTCCGCTGGCGCGGGCCTCGGCACCACGGCGTACTTCAACGACACGGAGTCATTCAACGGCAACACGCTGACGGCCGGCTCGCTCGACCTGTTCGTCCACGTCGACTACTCTGAGGATCAGGGCAGTTACGCGCAGTACTCGACGCCCCCGGGAAGCTTCATCAACGGCAACGTCGTGGGGCAGCTTGACGACGGCGAAATCGTCACGCAGGAGGGCGAGGGTCTGAGCATTCAGGTCTCCGACCTGAAACCCGGCGACTCCGGTGAGGGCGAGTTCTGTTTCTCGATCGTCGACAACCCCGCGTACATGTGGATGTGCGGCGAGGTGACCGCAAACGACGAGAACGGGCAGAATGAGCCCGAGATGGATTCGGGCGACGAAAGCACTGACGTGGGCGAACTCGCCGACGCGATGCAGGTGACCGTCTCGTACTGCACCGACGGCGACGAGGATGATGGCGAGGAGATCGTCTCCGGCTCGCTCGCGGACGTGATGAGCGCGCTCGACAACGGCGTACCGCTGTCGGGCGACGGAGACGCGGACGCGCCTATCGCGGACCGCCCCGCGTTCGAGGGCGTGGCTGCGCCCTTCGACGACGACAACGAGCCGGTGATCGCCGAGCAGTGCGTCTGCTTCGAGTGGGAGGTTCCCTTCGAGGTCGGCAACGAGATCCAGAGCGACTCCGTCGAGTTTGACTTCGAGTTCTACGCGGTGCAGTCGCGTCACAACGACGGGACGCACAACCCCTGCATCACCTCCCGCGAGGTCGAGGGCTTCGGCAAGTTAGACTACGATGACGCCGACGTACTGTGGGCCTCCAAGGCGCGCAACGGCGGCTCCAACACCTTCGAGCTGATCGTGGGCGACGACAACACGAACGCCGACACCGCTGACTACGACTTCGGCGGCAGCAGCTTCGACGGCGAGCTGACGGTCGCGTACGACGCCGACACCGGCGAAGCGACCCTCGAAATCGCGAACGGTACCACCGCTGACGTCAGCTACGCCGTCAGCAACGCCGCCGGCGACGTGATCTCCATCGTCGCGCGCGGCGACGACGCGAGCCACCTCGCGAGCGTCTCGAACGTCCGGGTCAACGGGAGCGCCCCGAGCGGCCCCGACGCGGTCGAAGCCGACGGCGCAGAGACCGTCTCCCTGCTGATCGAGGACGTTGACGCCAGCGCCGACTGGGAACTGACCGCGGACGTGGCGTTCGAGGGCCTGGACAACGACCCGAGCGCCTCGGACGAGAACCCCGCGGTGTACGTCGAGGTGATCGACGCGTAGGCGAACGCGCCGCGGCGGGGGGGGGCGCTCCCCCATCACCCACACCGGACCCGCGCGGGCGGCCGGAACGGCGGTTCGACTCCGCCGGTGGGACTTCCCTACGGGGAATTACACTCATGGAAGATAAAGACAACATCGACACGATCGGACTCTCGCGGCGCTCGATCCTCGCCGGCCTCGGCGCGGTCGGGCTGGCGTCGGCGGGCGCGGGCTTAGGCACCACGGCGTACTTCAACGACACCGAGTCGTTCGACGGCAACACGCTCACCGCCGGCCAGCTCGACCTCTTGGTCGACTGGCAGCAGACGTACGACTTCGGCGAGGGCCGCCACTTCGTCAGCGCGCACCCCGACCACGACGGCGACGGCGAGCAGTCGATCGCCGCCGACAACGACGCCGGCCAGATCAGGTACAGCGACTTCCCGGACGAGACCGACGATGACAGCAACGGAGCGAACATCCCCGTTCTGGACTGCGAGAACATCCCGCCGCTGTCGGAGGCGAAGTTCAACATCGACCCCGTCACTGGTGAGGAGATGGACAAGCTCGTCCAGCTCACCGACGTGAAGCCCGGCGACTCCGGCGAGATCACCTTCTCGCTGCACCTCTGTGACAACCCCGGTTACATCTGGATGCAGGCGGGCAACGTCAGCGACGACGGCGGCACCGAAACCGAGCCCGAACTAATCGTCGACCCCGATAACCTCGGCGACCTCGGCGACGCCATCCAGGCGACGCTCTGGTACGACGAGGACTGCGACAACGTGTACGACGGCGCGGAGCCGGTCGACATCATGCTCACGCTCGACTTCTCGGGCTCGATGCTGTACGACCAGTACGGCGGCGTCGTCAGCGACGACGACATCACCGTCGGCGGGACCACCTACTCCGAGACGACGAAGATCGACCTCGTCGAGCTCGGCACCCGCCAGTTCGTCAGCTACCTCCAGTCGCAGGGCTCGGACGTTCAGGTCGGCGTCGCGTACTTCGACGGCGATAACGACGGGAACCCGCGCGTGGGACTACTTGAGCCTCTGACGGTCGCCCTCGACGACGTTGACGCGGCGCTCACCGGGCTCCGTCAGAAGCTCGCGAACGTCGTGAGCGGTCCGACGAACGACCCGAACGTCAACGAGGGGGATCCGGACCCGTTCTCCAACGCGAGCAACATCGCGACCGGGACGTACATTGGCGCAGGCGTCGATGTCGCGCAGGAAGAACTCACCGACAGCGGCCGGAGTGGCGCGGAAAAGCGCAACATCGTCCTCTCCGACGGTGAGTCGTTCAACGGCTCCGGTGGCTCTTCGTTCGCCTCTCCGGAAGATGCTGCGACCAGCGCGCGCTTAGGGCCGGGCGGAGAGATTCCCCCGTCGCCGCCTTCAGTCGAAACCGACGTCTACACGATCAACGTCGACGGCAGCGCCGCCACGCTACAGGCGATGGCGGGTCCGGCCGGCGGGTCGGGCGGCGACCCGACGTTCTTCAACGACGTCAGCGATCCGCTCAACATCCCATCGGTGTTCGGGAACCTCGCGGCGCAGACCGGACAGGAGAAGGTCATCATGGACGGCTCCCTCGCGGACGTGCTCGACGCGCTCGAGGACGGCGACGGGATTCCGCTCGACGGGAACCGGTCGACGCCGTACGACGAGTTCGACGACGACCCCGCCGACGCAAACCGCGAGCCGTTCGCGGGCGACGGCGTGATGCACTGCGTCGCGCTCGAATGGGAACTGCCGTTCGACGTGGGCAACGAGGTCCAGGGCGACACGCTCGGCTTCGACCTCGGCTTCTACACCGAGCAGGCGCGCCACAACGACGGGGCGGGACCCCAGTCGGCCTGATCCGATCGCGGCCGGGACGAACGACCGCCGTTCGCTTCGATGCGATCAGACCGGTATGAGGCCCGTACCGCGCAGGTACGGCCGTCGGTCCGCCCGGGTAGGGCGCGCATACATACCAGCGCGGTCAGCGTAGGAGAACCATCGACGACACGGCCGTTCGGAGCCGCAACGACGAATAATGACACAAAAGGAATCGAAACTCACGCGGCGGGAGGCACTCGCGGGCGTCGGAGCCGTCGGCTTCGCGACCCTCGGGGCCGCCTCCGGACGGCGAACGGGAACAGACAGCTGGGGTGAGTATACGGACTACACCTACGCGCAGACCGACCAGCCGTGGGACCTGCTCGTCGGCTGGCGGCGGACCGAGAACGGGATGGTCGTCGATTCGAGCCCGACGGACGCCGAAGACGACGTCGAGGCGGCCGGAATCCGTCTCGTCGACGTCGACAACGCCCTGCCCCACGACACCGGGACCGCGAGCGTGGGCCTCCGCTTGGAGGACCCCGCGGGCGTAGCGCCCGACGGCGTCCGGGTGTGGCTGAAGATCGGCCCGGCCCTCGACGGCCCCGACGTGAGCGCGGTCGACCGCGCGCTCGCCGACCGCATCCGGCTGGAGGTCCGGTACGACACCGGCCTCCTCGGGGTCGGCGCGTGCGCGGGCGCCGAGAGCGACTTCGCCGGCTACGGCGAGCTGATCGCCGCCGGCACGCTCGCGGAACTCAACGCCGACCCGGTGGCGACGGGGATCGAACTCGATCCCACGCTGCTCGGGAACGGTTGTCTCACGACCGAGGAGCGCCGCTGTCTGACCTTCACCTGGGAGTTCGACGGGGAGGACGGTAACGCCGGACAGGGCGGTGCCGTCGACTTCGACGTGCGGTTCGCCGCCGACGAGTGCGGCTCCGAGGGGAACCCCTTCGACCAGAACGAGACGACCGGAGACACCAGTGAGGGGCCACTATGACCCCCGGAAACGACGCGGGACGGCGCCCGAGCCGCCTGAGCCGGCGCCGGCTCCTCGCGAGCATCGGCGGCGTCGGCGCCGTCGGGATGGCGAGCGGCCTCGGGACCGGCGCGTACCTCTCGGACCGCGAGACGTTCCCGGGCAACGCCTTCGGCGCCGGCGAGGTCGAGCTGGTCGTGGACACCGCGATCTCCGACGGGACCTTCGCAGTCGACGTGTCGGGAATTGGACGCGGCCCGGACAAGAGGGCCTCCGACTCGTTTAATGTCGAAGTTCGGACGAACCCCGCCAGGGTCTGGCTCGCGGCGAAGTGTCCCACGGTCAACGACGACCTTTCGGACGCCCTCGAAGTCGACGTCCGCGTGGACGGGAGTTCGATCACGGGCGGGTTCCGCCCGTTCGCCACGGTCGCTGCCGAACTCGTCGACGGCGAACGGATCGACACCGGCTGTCTCGATCCCGAAAGTCCGATCGAGGTCGAGGTCTTCGCGGAGCTCCCCGTCGACGCGCCGGATTCGCTGTCTGGACAAAACACTTCACTCTCGTTCCGGCTGTACGCCGAGCAGTGTCGCCACGTCTCCGAGGCGGACGCGGCGGGGTCGAACCCCTTCGCCGACCGGGTCTGTGAGGAGCCGGGTGACAACTGCCCCGAGTGCGTCGAGTTCGGGAAGGCGGAATTCGGCGACTCGCCGGTCGCGGTCGGGGACACGCTCTCGCTGATCGAACTCCCCGCGGGCGCGGACGGTCACGAGATCGCTATCACCGCGGTCGAGACGAAAGACGAGGGGGGCAACGCCGAGACGGTCGGCGTCGAGTTCACCCTCCAAGACGCCGACGGGAACCCCGGACCGGACATGTGTAAGGTCGAGATCAAGGGCGGGCAAGAGACCGAGTCCTACGAGATCGATCCGGCCTCTTCGGAGACGGACGAGATCTTGTTCGCGCCCCTGAAACCCGACAAGGACAAGCGACACGGGATCAGCAACATCGTCGTCTTCGTCTGTTCCGATTCGGGCGACGGCGACGACCCCGACGAGGACGAGACGGTCGACTGCGTCGTCTGCGACGACGAGAACGCCTCGCTCGCGACGCTCGACGTCCGCTACCGCGGCGACGACGAGCCGTCGGTCACCGTCGTCTCGACGAAGGGGGGCACCGGCGGGACGCTCTTCGAGGGCACGGTCGCCAACGGAGACGTGTTCACCCTCGACGGGAGCGACGTGACTCGGAGCGGGAACAACGGCAACGGAAACGGCGGCGGCCAGACGGACAGACTCGGTCCGGAGGTCGAGATACGGGTCGAGGGCGGAGCGACGACCCCGATCCACGTGAGCTGCTCGGAGCTGCTCGCGGTCGGGATGCGGTTCGGACCCGACGACGAGTTCGAGATCGCGGGCGGAACGACCACTGACGAGAGACCGATATGCGGCACGGAGGCGAACTGATGACACAACTACTCACATCACCACGGACGAAACGCGCGGCGAACGTACTCGGGATCGCCCTACTGATCGCGCTCGTCGCGCCGTTCGCGGTGTACGCCGCGCCCGAGATCGTCGGCGCCGACGAGAGCTTCGTCGTGCTCACGGCGAGCATGACGCCCGCCATCGCGCCGGGCGACGTGGTGATCGTCGCCGATCGCGACCCGACGACGGTCGTCGACGGCGACGTGATCACGTTCATGCGCGGCACGAGCGAGGTGCCGGTGACGCACCGCGTGATCGACGTCGTCGGCGAGGGCGGGACCCTCGCCTTCGAGACGATGGGCGACGCGAACGAGGGGCCGGACCCGGGGCTCGTCCCCGCCGGGAACCTCGTCGGCGTGGTCGCGCTGACGATCCCGTACATCGGGTACGTGATCCAGTTCGCGGGCACGCAGGCCGGATTCGTCGCGCTGGTGCTGCTCCCGTTCGGCCTGCTCGCGGTCACCGAGGTCTGGTCGATCGTTCGCGGCCGCGAGGAGGCGGACGGGGGGTCGGACGCGCCGGACTCGCCTGACGCGCCGGACTCGCCTGACGCGACGGCCGACGGAGTCGTCGACGCGGACGCGACCGCGGCGCCCGTCACCGCGGCGTCCGCCGGGACCGACGCGGCAGGCGTCGAGACCGCCGAAACCGACGTGACGCCCGCAGAGACCGCCGCGACCGGTTCCACGGGAGTCTCCGTCGACGCGGTCGGCGGGGCGGCGGCGGTGTTGCTGGTGTTCGCGCCGTACGCGACCTACGTCGCGGTCCAGCTCCGCACCGCCGCGGCCATCGCGGTCGCGGTCGCGGCGGCGACGCTGCTGCTCGGCGCGCTCGCGACGTGGGTGCCGGCAAGCGGCGTCCTCGACCGGAACCGACCGAGCGCTGAGGCGGCGGACGACGACACGGCGAGCGACCGCGCGGAGAGCGGCGATACCGCGGACGACGGGGCGGATGACGACTACGTGGCGAGCGCCGAGAGCGGAGCGGAGGGGGCCGAGCGCGGAGCGGAGGGCGACGACGGAACGACTGACCCGGTCGATCCGTCGGGATCGGTGGCAGTGACGGACGGGTCCGGGGCGCGTCAGTCGCCGTCGACGACCCCACCGTCACAGCCGGACCGCGCCGGGGAGGTGGACTGATGGCCGTGAACCGCGGCCTCGTCGGCCTCGTCGCCGTCGCGGTGCTGGTGTGGGGAGTCGCCTTCGGCGGCGGCCTCACGCTCGCCGTGCTCACGTCGAACGCGACCGTGACGACGACGTTCGAAACGGTCGGGGAGTTCGCCCCGATCGAAGCGTCGCCGGACGGCGATCTCGGGACGTCGGCGCTCTCGGTGGAGAACGGGTCGACCACGACCGTGCCCGTGGACAACTCGACGGAGAACTCGGTGAACGCGAACGCGTCGGCTCACGAGACCGTCTCGGTGCCGCCGGGCAACGAGACCTCCTCGAACTCGGGGAACGTTTCGGATTCGGGCAACGAAACTGCGCTGCCCGAGACCGAATCGGGTCCGGACGATGAGCTCGCGCCGGACGACGAGCCGAAGACGGACGATGAGCTCGCGCCGGACGACGAGCCGAAGACGGACGACGAGCCGAAGACGGACGATGAGCCCGCGCCGACGGGAGACGAACCGACGTTCAAGCGGAACGTTCCGGATCCTGCGGAGAAGGGGTCTGAAACGACCGGTTCTGACGCCGCAGCGTTCGCTCCGACCGGGGTGTGAGCGTGAGTTCGCTGATCGGGCTGCGGGGGTCCGAACCGAAACGCGGCGGTGGGGCGTGCGCTCGCCGGCCTCCGCCCGGGACGAAGCTCGGGGTGCTGCTGTTGTTCCTCGCGCTGTTCCTGATCCTGCTGCTCGCCGGTCTCGTTCGCGGTATCGGATGAACGCTCCCGGACTCCGGGTTTCGTCGGCGGGGTTATGTACCGGACTGACGAAGCTCTCCGCAAACGCATGGTCGCGCTCGACGCGTTCGCGTTCGTATTCGTCGCCGGGCTGATCACGGCCCTCGCGACCGGGATCGGCGCGCTGCCGTTCTTCTTTTTCGACTCGATCAGCGACCGAGGGAACGTGGCGCTGTGGGGGTTCTCCTCGGGGATCATGCTCTCCGCGTCGCTGTTCGGGCTCGTCCGGGAGGGGCTCGCCGAGGGGACGCCGGTCGAGATCGGGATCGGCCTGGCCGCGGGCGTCGTCCTGGTCGTCGTCGCGCACGACGTGCTGTTGGACGCCGACATCGACCCGCGAGAGTACGAGGAGGCGGACTTCAAGAAGCTCGTGTTGATCCTCGGCGTGCTGACCGTCCACAGCTTCCCCGAGGGGGTCGCCGTCGGCGTCTCGTTCGCGGACCTCGGGCTGGCGGGCGGGGCCTCGCTGTTCGGCTTCGCCGTCCCGCTGCTCGCCGTGTTCATGACGGTCGCGATCTCGATCCACAACGTCCCCGAGGGGACCGCGATCTCGATCCCGCTGCGGGCGATGGGCGTCTCGAAGTGGAAGATGGTCTGGTGGTCGGTGTTCTCCAGCCTCCCGCAACCGATCGGCGCGGTCCTCGCCTTCGCGTTCGTCCGGTACGCCCGCGAGTTCCTCCCGTACGGCTTCGGCTTCGCCGCCGGCGCGATGATCTACCTCGTCGCCACCGAGTTCATCCCGGAGGCGCTCGAGACCGGCGCGGCGCTCCCCCGCGGCGGGAAGCCCGTGCTCGCGGGCGGGATCGCGCTCGGCGTCGTGCTGATGCTCCCGCTCAACTTCATCTGAGCGCCTCCGGTCGACCGTCGACGGCGCGTTCGACTCACCGACCGTCGTCGAACGCCGTCGGGTTCACCGCGCCCGGCCCGTCGCCCACGTCGTAGCCGCGGCGGATCGCCGTTCCCATCTCGTCGACCGCGTCCGCGACGGCCCCGCGCAGGGGTTCGCCGCGCGCCAGCCGGGCCGCGATCGCGCTCGACAGCGCGCAGCCGGAGCCGTGCGTCGCGTCGGTCGCCACGCGGGGGTTCTCGATGCGGACGACGGTCGGGTCGGTCCCCGCCTCGTCGTCGCCCGCCTCGTCGCCGTCGCCCGCCTCGTCACCCTCCCCTCGGCCGCCGATCACGAGCGTGTCGACGACCCGATCGCCGTCACCGCTCAGGTGTCCGCCCTTCACGAGCGCGGCGCCGGCCCCGCGGGCGACGAGCTCCCGCCCGGCCGCCTCGGCGTCCGCCGGCGTCTCGACCGGCTCGTCGACGAGGACCGCCGCCTCGTCGGCGTTCGGGGTGACGAGCGTCGCGCGCTCGATAACCCCCTCGTAGGCCTCCTCGGCGGCCGGCGAGAGCAGCCGGTCGCCGGTCGCCGCGACCATCACCGGGTCGACGACGACCGGGGCCGAACAGCGGGCGAGCAGCCCGGCCGCGGTCTCGACGATCGGCGCCGTGGCCAGCATCCCCGTCTTCACCGCGCCGACGTCGAAGTCCTCGATCACGGCGTCGTACTGGCTCGCCACGTGGTCGGCCGGAACGGCGTGGACGTCCTCGACGCCCCGGGTGTTCTGCGCCGTCGTGGCCGTCACGACCGCGGTCCCGAAGACGCCGTGGGCCGTCATCGCTTTCAGGTCCGCCTGGATCCCCGCCCCGCCGCCGGCGTCGCTGCCGGCGATCGTCAGCGCGACCGGCGGGGAGACGGGGTCGCGATCGCGTGCCATATACTGGTTGTACCACTTGGTAATATTAAGTCGTGGCGATCGCCGCCGCCGAACGCCCTTTGCCGTTCGCCGTCGAACCGGGGGTATGTCGAACGCTCACTCCGACGACGCGGCCGGCGGCGATCCGGCCGACGACCCGACCGAGTCGATCACCGTCTACTCCGACTACGTCTGCCCGTTCTGCTACCTCGGGCGGCGGTCGCTCGCCGAGTACCGGGAGACGCGCGAGGAGCCGCTCGCGGTCGACTGGCACCCGTTCGACCTCCGTGCCGGCAAGCGGAACCCCGACGGCACCGTCGACCACGAGGTCGACGACGGGAAGGGCGACGAGTACTACGCGCAGGCCCGCGAGAACGTCCGGCGGCTCCAGGAGCAGTACGGCGTCGACATGGCTCAGGAGATCGCGACCGACGTCGACTCGCTGCCCGCCCAGCTCGTCTCCGTGCACGTGAAAGAGACCGCCCCCGAGGCGTGGCCCGCCTTCGACGACGCGGTGTTCGCGGCGCTGTGGCGGGAGGGGCGCGACATCGGCGACCGCGAGGTGCTCGTCGACATCGCGGAGGACGTCGAGGGGCTCGACGCCGAGGTCGTCGACGTCGCGCTCGGCGACGACGACCTCCGCGAGCGCGTGACCGAGCTGTTCGACGCGGCGCGGCAGCGGGGGATCACCGGCGTGCCGACGTTCGCCTTCGACGGGCACGCGGCCCGCGGCGCGGTGCCGCCGGAACAGCTCGAACGGCTCGTCGAGGGCGCCTGAGCTACGCGTCGACGGCGGCGGTGTCGCCGCTGATCTCGCCGTCGGCCTCCTCCTCCTCGCCGACGATCCGGCACGAGAGGTAGACGGAGCCGAGCGCGAGCGCGATCCCGCCGATCACGTCGGTGAGCCAGTGTATCCCGAGGTACATCGTCGCGATCACCACCGACGTCGAGATCCACACGGCGACCGGCGTCCACAGCGGGTACTCATCGCGCGTCATGACGGCGAACGCCGCGACGGTCACCGACAGCGACGTGTGAAGCGAGGGAAAGACGTTCGCGGCCTCGTTCACCTCGCTCGTCAGCGCCGTGAACTCGGGGTTGTACGTGAAAAGCAGCGACGTCCCGACATCCAGATTCCGCGGGCCGTGCGCGAACACGACCGTGTAGAGCGCGAGCCCGATCGCGTAGTTGAGGGCGTACGCGACGAGCAGCCGCCGCAGCGTCTTCGTCCGCGGAAGCGCGATGTACGCGAGGAAGGGGAACGAGAGCAGGAACGCGTATCCGTACACGTACACCGACGAGAAGTACATCGTCAGCTCGGGCGTGGCGTACGTCTGCTGTATCCACTCAACGAAGTCCCCCTCGACCGCGTAGATCAGTCCCGTCAGTCGCAGCCCGAACAGCTCCGAGACCGTCTGGAGCGAGCTCCGGCCGACCGCGCTCGCGAGCAGCACCGCGCAGAGCGCGGCGAACTCCCGCCGCGCGTCCGACAGGCGCGACGCGACGTCGTCCCGAAGCCCACGGATTCGACTCGGCCCGATTATTACCGCCGCGGCGACGAGTATCCCGCCGCCCACCCACAGCGCGAGCGAGCCGAGGACCGACGCGAGCCAGGTCATTCCCCCCTGGACAGCAGGCGTCCTCCCTCGTCGAACCGGTACCCCGCGTCGCGGAACAGCTCCTTCGCCTCGTCGGTGTCGATAGACCCCGACTCCCCGACGAACGGGTACACGGGATCCGTCTCCCTGTCGTCCCACGAGAGATCGGTCGGCACCCACTCGGAGGAGGCCGCGAGCGGCGACGCCGCCGGTCGGGCGTACCCGTCGAACGCCTCGTCGATCAGCGTCTCCTTGTCGATCAGCGACGCGATCACGGCCCGGAAGCGCGGGTTCGACAGGGGTGCCCGCCGCGCGTTGTATCCCACGTGGTAGAACCCGCCGGAGAGCCCGGTCACGAGCCGCGTGTCGGCGTCCCGCCCGATCCGAGGCACCGCGTCCGGGCCGAGGTTCGAAACGGTCGCGTCCGCGAGCCCGTCGCCGACCGCCGCCACCGCGGCGATGTCCGACGGCGACACCTCGATCCGCAGGCGCTCGAACGCCGGCTTCCCGCGGAACCGCTCCGGGACTCCCGCCGCGGGATCGGCCTCGTCCCGCGTCGAGTCCGCGCGGGCGAGGAAGTGGTCCGGGTTCCGATCGAAGACGACCGATTCCTCCGCCGTCGCCTCGGCGAACCGTATCGGCCCGCTCCCGACCGGGTCCCCGTTGTTCGACACCACCGCCTCGGTCGTCTCCACGTCGAACTCGAAGCCGGCGATCGTCGCGACGTCGGTCCGCTCCGACCAGACGTGTTCCGGCAGGATCGGGACCTGGAGCGCCCGGACCGCGACCGCGTCGTTCACGTCGTCGATCGCGAGCTCGACCCGCCCGTCGCCGACGACCGTCGCCGACCGGACGACCGAGCTCCGGCCGCGGAACCGCGGCGTCGGAACCTCCGTATCGAGGGACCCCATCGAGGTGTCGCGGAGGAACTCGTAGGTGAACGCCACGTCGCCCGCGGTCACCGGCTCGCCGTCGTGCCACCGGGCGTCTCGGAGGTCGACGACGACCGTCTCCTCGTCGACCCGTTCCCAGCCCGACGCGAGCCAGGGGATGACCTCCCCGCGGTCGACGAGCGCGAGTTGGTCGTACAGCAGCGACGTGAAGGTCCCGTCGCGTCGGTACTCGGCCGCGATCGGGTTCCAGTTCTCCGTGATCTGATCGTCGGTCGTGACGAGCCGAAGGACGGCGTCGCCGTCGGCGGTCTCCTCGTCCGCGGTCTCCTCCTCCGCGGTGGCGTTCTCGGCGGTCCCGGCGTCGCCGTCGTCAGCCGTTCCGTCCGTCGTCTCCGCGCGGTCCAGTCGCAGGAGCGCGCCGGGCGACAGCGGCTGTCGGTTCGTCCACCCCTCGAACCGATCCTCGCGGACCGCGCTGAGCGGGTCCGGAAACGCGACGACGGTGAACGGCTGCAGCTCGCAGAGCGAGCGCTGGAGCTCGGCCACCGCGTCGCGTCGCTCCCGCCCTTCGACCCGTCGCTGGCGTTCGAGCTGGTCGTCGACGCCGTTGATGTCGGTAAATCCGAACGGGTTCTGGCGGCCGGCCTCGGCGACGAACCGCGAATGGGTGAACGCGTACATCGCGTCCGGGTCGAACGGCTCCGACTCCAGGAACTGCCCGACGTAGACGTCGAAGCCCTGGTTGATGAGTACCTTCCGCCAGAGGTCGGTCCGGCTCAGGGTGTTGATCCGGGCGTCGACCCCCACGGCGTTCAGGTTCTCGGCGAGGTGCCTGGCGATCCGGATCGCGTTCGGGTCCCTGTCGGCCGGCGCCGTGTCGATCTGCAGCGTGAGCTGGGAGGGCCTGTTGCGCCCCGCGATGTTGCGGGTTCGACCGAGACAGCCGGCGCTCAGAGCCCCCAGACCGATCCCCGCGAGCGCCTCCCGCCGGCTGACGTGGCGGTTCATTCGTCCCTCACTCTTTCGTCGCCCGCCTATATCTCTTCTGTGGTGGCCTCGTACCGCACCGACCGGCCGATTCGGGGAGTCAGCCCCGATTTCGGCCTCGATCGCCTCAGACCTCGATCGCTTCAGACCTCGATCGCTTCAGATCACGTCCGCGAGCGGGAGCGCCAGTCCGACCGCCCACGCGAGGAGGCCCGCGACGAGGACGGGTCGATCGTCCGCCGCGCGCCCGACGGCGACCACCCCGACCGCCGCAAGCAGCGCGATCCGGTGGACGACGAGGGCGGGCGGCACCGCGACGCCGAGCGCGGCGAAGTCGAGCACGAACCCGGTCCCGAGCCCGGCGGCGACGGCGAGCGCGACCGCCGCCGGGTCGCACTCACGCGACCGCGCGACTACGAGCGCCGGCACCCCGCCCGCGAGGACGAGGTACAGCGGGCCGGCGATCGCCTTCGGGGGAACGCTCGGATACGCGAGTTCCAGCCCGACGCCGGCGGCCCGCACGCCGACGACGACGGCGCCGAGAGCGGCCCCGAGCACCGCGGAGTCGGCGTGTTTCGTCGCCTCCCGTCGGGCCCGCCGCGCGAGGTCGACGGCCGCCGCCCGGGTCCGGCGCCCGAGCAGTGCGCCCGCGACGGTCACGAGTGACGCCAGCTCGATCACCGACAGCCAGCCGTCGCTCCACCCGCCCTCGATCCCGCGGTGCTCCCGGCGCACCTCGGCGTCGACCCGCCCGTGGATGAACTCGTCTTCCAGCCGGACCGCCGGGTCGTCGATCCCGGGGACCGTGTGGCGGAGCCGGAACCAGTCGTAGTACTCCTCGTGGGCCTGTATCGCGGTGTACTCACCGTCCGGGGACTCGTACGCCCGAACGTGGTCGCGAACGCCGAGGTACGCCCCGTCGTGGAGCTCGAACGTCTCCGTCAGCCAGACCCCGCCGGCGGGTCCCTCGACGTAGCCGTACCGCGTCGAGCTGCGGGCGTCGGCCCAGTCGCGCTCGACGAACGCCCGCACCCGCTCGGCGTCGGCGGTCGTCTCCGACTCGATCCCCTCGGTCTCCTCCCAGTCGGCCTCGGTTCCCCCCTCGATCGCCGCGCGCGTCGTCTCCGCGTCGGCGTGCACCACGACGTTGATCGCGAGCGTCCGCCCCTCGACCGACGCGCTCCGGCTCGTGTACGGCCACAGCCGGTAGTCGCCGTCGACCGCGATGAGCGACTCCTCCGGGACCGTCGCCGACGGTTCCCCCGCGGGCGGTCCGGCGAAGGCGCCGGAGAGCGCCAACCCGACCGCGACGACGACGAGGAGTCCGACGACCACCGTCGCTCGCTTCATGGCCGCTTCGAGGGCGTCCGCATAAAAACGCCTTCGGGTGGGGGCCGGCGCGGTTCGCCCTCCCTCGCACCGGCCGCGACCGGCCTCACCAGGTCTCGACGAAGCCGTCGCGCACGTCCTCCGCGCAGCCCTCGCAGTCGGGGTGGCCCGCGTCGAAACACGAGGGGCGCCCCTCGGCGTCGACGGCGACCGCCCGCCGCTCGGCGTGCCGCCGACAGACGATCCGCGCCCGTCCGTCCTCGTCGGTCGGGAGGTCGTACCGCTCCGCCCCCGCGGTGTCGTCGTCGGGGTCGTCCTTTCCCTCGGTGTACGCCCGCCGCGCCTCCTCGAACTGCTTGCCCGCCTTGCGGAGCTGCTGGCGGATGACGCGTTCGAGTCGGTCGTCCATAGGGACCGTACCGGCGCGTCGGATATAGGTCCGTTGGCGAATGCGAGGTTGATCGGTCCGCGGGCGGCGGACCCGTCGTGAGGGGTTCGTAAATCGTCGCCGTCGCGGTGGACTCCTTAGAAGTCCCAGTCTCCCGCTTATAAATAATCGACTGTAGATCTAGAGCGAACACGTCCGAAGCCCCAGCCGTGAGGTGCACGCACGCTCGCTGCGCTCCTCGTCACTCGCTCCGCTCGTTCCTGCGGTGCTTGCGTCGTCATCAGAACGCTCCGCGTTCTGGTTGGCTCACGAGAGCGGAGCTCTCGTGAACGCCTCCGCGCACCTCACGGCTGCCCCTTTGAGTCCCGCCCCGCACCGCAACCGCACCGCAGCCTCGCGCCTCCCCAGCCTCGTCAGTCGCCGTCGCTTCGCTCCGGCGACTGACTCCCTCGCGCTCGGTTCGCGCCCTCACGGGCGCTCACCGGCGCGCCACCGCCATCGTTTATTTTCATTCGACCCTGATACGTGCGGACGCTTCACGCGGTATCGTTCCACTTGAAACGAAGCCCGCGCGTGGCGTACGGGCGTCTGACGCGGCCGGCCGTCGAAACCGCGAAACCGCCGGAAGCGGCCCGTCAGCGCGTCGGAGACGACCACTTTCACCGTGGTTGCGGGATTTTTAATACCGTGAGGAACCAATCGCCGTACGCCTCCCATTGAAACAAGACCGGAGGCGGAGACACCCCATGAGCGAACTGCGACAGGAAGCGGAAGCGATAGCGGAACAGTTCTCGGACCACTTAGACGTGGACGCCGACGAGGTCGAGGAGCGGCTGGAGAACCTCGTCAACGAGTACCGCGTCCCCCTCGACGAGGCGCGCCGGAGCGTCACCAACAGCTACCTCGAAGACGCCGGGATGGAGCGCGACGAGCTCGGCCGCGGCGGCAGCGAGTCCGTCTTGGTCGACGAGATCGACGAGGACGAGCAGTGGGTCGACCTGCGCGTGACGCTCGTCGACCTCTGGGAGCCCCGCAGCGACTCGATCTCGCAGGTCGGGCTCCTCGGCGACGAGTCGGGCACGATCAAGTTCGTCGCCTTCGAGACCTCCGACCTCCCCGAGCTGACGGAGGGGCAGGCGTACGAGCTCTCGAACGTCGTCACCGACGAGTACGAGGGCAGCTACTCGGTGAAGCTCAACCGGACGACCCAAATTACCGAAATCGACGAGGAGATCGAGGTCGGCGACAACGCCGACACCGTCGAGGGCGCCTTGGTCGACATCCAGTCCGGCTCCGGGCTGATCAAGCGCTGTCCCGAGGACGACTGCACGCGCGTCCTCCAGAACGGCCGGTGCTCCGAGCACGGCCAGGTCGAGGGCGAGTTCGACCTCCGGATCAAGGGCGTCCTCGACGACGGCGAGACCGTCACCGAGGTCATCTTCGACCGCGAGGCCACCGAGAAGCTCACCGGCATGGGACTCGAGGAGGCCAAGGACATGGCGATGGACGCGCTCGACACGACTGTCGTCGCCGAGGAGATGGCCGACGACGTGCTCGGACGGTACTACCGCGTCACCGGCCCCACCTTCGGCCGGTACGTCCTGGTCGACGAGATGGAGGACCCCGGTGCCGTGGACGTCGAGAGCGCGCTGATCGAAGCGAGGTCGATCTAACATGAGTCAATCCGCACCCACCCGAGAGGTCGCCCGGCGCGTGTTCGCGAGCGAGTTCAACGACGCCGGCTACACGTTCACCGAGTCCGACGACGAGCGCGCCCCCGTCTACGCGCTCCTCCCGACGGGCGAGTCCTCGAACCGCGTCTTCTTCGTCGGCACCCTCACCGAGAAGGAGGACGTCGGCGAGGACAGCGAGTACTGGCGCGGCCGCATCGTCGATCCGACGGGCACGTTCTTCGTGTACGCCGGCCAGTACCAGCCCGAGGCCGCCTCCAAGCTCCGCGACCTGGAGCCGCCCGCCTACGTCGCAGTCGTGGGGAAACCCCGGACGTACGAGACCGACGACGGCACCGTCCGGGTCTCCGTCCGCCCCGAGTCGATCACCGAGGTCGACGCCGCCACCCGCGACCGCTGGGTCGCCGAGACGGCCACGCGGACGATCGAGCGCGTCGCCGCGTTCGACGACGACGGGAACGAGTACGCGCGGATGGCCCGCGAGGAGTACGACCTCGACCCCCAGACGTACAAGGCCGCCGCGCTGTCGGCGCTGGAGGACCTCGACGAGGGCGACGAACTCGCCGGCGACGCCGCGGACGAGGACCGCGCCGACGGCGACACCGCCGGCGACGCGACGGATCCGGCCGGAACGCCGGAGCCCTGACCGGCGGCGGCCGACCGCCCAGACGGACCGATCGGGCGCTTTAGGTCCGTAACGCCCGCTATTTCCCCTTTTCGTGGCACCGTCTGACAAACGCTTAAGTAGATAGCGCGACCACCGTTCCGGCAATGGGCAACAAGAACAAGACGATCTCGTTCCGCGTCAACGAGGACGCGTTCGAGGCGCTCCGAGACATCGCCGAGGAGCGGGACATCTCGCTGTCGGCGGTGTTCCGGGACTACGTGGACACGCTCGTTGCCCACGACGGACAGGTCCGCGCCGTCCCGGAGGCGGAGCTCAAGAGCGCGGGCGAGCCCGGCGAGTCGTTCCCCCCGCGCGTCGAGGTCCCGAAGAGCTTCATCCGCGAGCACGAGCGGCTGGAGCTGGAGGCCGACCACCTCCGCGAACAGCTGGACGAGTACAAGCGGTACGTCAATCACCTCCGCGAGCAGCTCGACGACGACGGGGAGGACGTGATCCACCTAGAGGACCTCGACGGCGAGCGCGACGACCGCGGCGAGCGCGACGAACCCTCCTTCCGGCTCGGGTGATCTGCCGCCCCGACGGCCGCCGGTTCCGCTCCGATCGATCCCGCCGAGCCGCGGCGTCGCCTCCGGCCGCCGTCTTCGCCCCGACCGATCCCGCCGAGCCGCGGCGTCGATCTCTCGGAAAACCTTCCCGTTTGTCCGTTACTGTTCGTGGAAACCGCCGAGTCGACGAAAATATTGCCGGCCCTGACGAGATTTGTTCAAAAACGTCCGGTTCTCTGGGAATCTGATGGACAGTTTCTCAGCGCGCCCACCGATTTCTGATTATAATAAACTATGTACGAAAACGATATTACCCGGGCGGCGAACCGTTCTGACATGAACAGGTGGGTTCCACGGTGAGCGTATTCGACAGGGCGTACGACGACCCGGTCCGCGTGATCGACGAGGACGGCGAGGTCGTCGGCGACGTCCCCGATCTCGACGACGGGGAACTCGTCGAGATGTACCGGCACATGCGGCTCGCGCGTCACTTCGACGGCCGGGCGGTGAGCCTCCAGCGACAGGGGCGGATGGGGACGTACCCGCCGCTGTCGGGACAAGAGGGGGCTCAGATCGGTTCCGCGACGGCGCTCGCCGAAGACGACTGGATCGTTCCCTCGTACCGCGAGCACGGCGCGGCCCTGGTCCACGGGCTCCCGCTGAAACAGACCCTCCTCTACTGGATGGGCCACGAGTCCGGCAACAAGGCGCCGGCGGACGTCAACGTCTTCCCGGTCGCCGTCCCCATCGCGTCGCAGGTGCCCCACGCCACGGGCGCGGCGTGGGCCGCGAAGCTCCGCGGGAGCGACGAGGCCTTCCTCTGTTACTTCGGCGACGGCGCGACCAGCGAGGGCGACTTCCACGAGGGCGTCAACTTCGCCGGCGTGTTCGACACGCCGACCGTCTTCTTCTGTAACAACAACCAGTGGGCGATCTCGGTACCCCGCGAGCGGCAGACCCGGAGCGCGACGCTGGCGCAGAAGGCGGAGGCGTACGGGATCGACGGCGTGCAGGTCGACGGGATGGACCCGCTGGCGGTGTACAGCGTCACGACGGCCGCACTGGAGAAGGCGCGCGACCCGGAGACGGACCGGCCGCGCCCGACGCTGATCGAGGCGGTGCAGTACCGGTTCGGCGCGCACACGACCGCCGACGACCCCACCGTCTACCGCGACGACGACGAGGTCGAGCGCTGGAAGGCGAAGGACCCGATCCCGCGGCTGGAGGCGTACCTCCGCTCGGAGGGGATCCTCGACGACGAGCGGGTCGCGGAGATCGAGGCCGCGATCGAGGAGCGCGTCGCCGACGCGATCGACGCGGCGGAGGCGGCCGCGCGGCCGGACCCGAGCGAGCTGTTCGAGCACGCGTACGCGGAGCTCCCGCCCGAGCTGGAGCGGCAGTACGAGGAGTTCGCGGCGTTGCGGGAGACGCGCGGCGACGAAGCGTTCCTGGAGGAGTAAATGAGCGACACACAGAACCTCACCGTCGTACAGGCGGTACGTGACGGGTTGTACAGCGAGATGCGCGAGGACGACGACGTCCTCGTGCTCGGGCAGGACGTCGGGAAGAACGGCGGCGTCTTCCGGGCGACCGAGGGCCTCTACGACGAGTTCGGCGGCGACCGCGTCGTCGACACTCCGCTGGCGGAGTCGGGCATCGTCGGCTGCGCGGTCGGCATGGCCGCGATGGGGCTCCGCCCGGTCCCGGAGATCCAGTTCTCGGGGTTCATGTACCCCGGCTTCGACCAGATCGTCTCCCACATGGCGCGGTTCCGCGCCCGGAGCCGGGGCCGGTTCACCCTCCCGATGACCCTGCGCGCCCCCTACGGCGGGGGGATCCGCGCGCCGGAGCACCACTCGGAGTCGAAGGAGGCGTTCTACGCCCACGAGGCCGGCCTCAAGGTCGCCATCCCCTCGACGCCGTACGACGCGAAGGGGCTGCTCGCGGCGTCGATCCGCGATCCCGACCCGGTCGTCTTCCTCGAACCGAAGCTCATCTACCGCGCCTTCCGCGACGAGGTGCCCGAGGAGCCGTACACGGTGCCCCTCGGCGAGGCCGCGACCCGCCGCGAGGGCGACGACGTGGCGGTGTTCACCTACGGCGCCATGACGCGCCCGACGCTGGAGGCCGCCGAGAGCCTCGCCGAGGAGGGGATCGAGTGCGAGGTCGTCGACCTCCGCACCGTCTCTCCGCTGGACCGCGAGGCGATCGTCGACGCGTTCGAGCGCACCGGTCGCGCGGCCGTCGTCCACGAGGC
The DNA here is from genome assembly GCF_002252925.1 of Halorubrum sp. Ea8. Taxonomy (NCBI): domain Archaea; kingdom Methanobacteriati; phylum Methanobacteriota; class Halobacteria; order Halobacteriales; family Haloferacaceae; genus Halorubrum; species Halorubrum sp. Ea8. The sequence goes on along the minus strand of NZ_NHPF01000116.1, from coordinate 35,376 downwards.
GCCGAAGACGGGCGGGCTCGCCGGCGAGATCACGGCGATCATCCAGGAGGAGGCGCTGTTGTACCAGGAGGCGCCCGTGAAGCGCGTCACCGGATTCGACGTGCCCTACCCGCTGTACGCGCTGGAGGACTACTACCTCCCGACCGCGGCGCGGATCGAGGACGGCATTCTGGAGGCGGTCGAGTTTTAAGATGGCTCCCGCGGAGATCCACCACATGACAGTCCCGGAGGTCGACGCATGACGGTCGAGGAGTTCAGACTGCCGGACGTCGGCGAGGGCGTCGCGGAGGGCGAGTTGGTGTCGTGGCTCGTCGCCCCCGGCGACCGCGTCGAGGAGGACCAGCCGGTCGCGGAGGTCGAGACCGACAAGGCGCTCGTCGAGGTCCCGTCGAGCTACGACGGGACCGTCGAGGAGCTGTTCGTCGAGGAGGGGGAGATGGTCCCGGTCGGCGACGTGATCATCTCGTTCCGCGTTGACGGCGCGGAGGCGGACGCGGACGACTCCGGCTCCGCCGACGAGGGGGCCGTCGACGAGACGAGCCCCGACGCGAGCGAACCGGAAGCGGCAGACGAGTCGGAGGCGGCAGACGAGTCGGCGCCGGCGACCTCGTCCGGCCGGACGTTCGCGCCGCCGTCGGCCCGTCGGCTCGCCCGCGAGCTGGGCGTCGACGTCGCGGCCGTCGACGGGAGCGGTCCCGGCGGCCGCGTCACCGAGGCCGACGTGAGAGCGCACGCCGAGGCAGCCGACGAAGACGCCGCGAGCGGCGGCGGCGACGCGCCCGAACCGCGGCCCGCGCCGACCCCGACAGATGTCGACTCCGGCGACCGGAAGTCCGCCGTGCGCAAGCGCGGCGAGGGGGGCACCGCCGAGCCCTCGGTGACCGCCGATGCCGGGTCGGCGCCCGAGCCGGCCGGTCGCGACACGACGCTCGCGACGCCGGCGACCCGGAAGCTCGCCCGCGACCTCGACGTCGACATCGACGATGTGCCGACCGACGAGACCCGCGACGGCGAGGCGTTCGTCACGGGCGAGGACGTGCAGGCGTACGCGGACGCCCCGGAGTCGGAGACGGCCGAACCGGAACCCACGCCCGAACCGGTCGACGTCGACGCGGGCGCGGAGCCCGCCGCGAGCGATACCGCCGCCGACCGGGCCGCCGCCGCGACCGAGACGGGCGCGTCCGCCGGCGACGAGACCGTTCCCTACCGGGGCGTGCGCCGCACCATCGGGGAGCAGATGGAGCGGTCGAAGTTCACCGCGCCGCACGTCACCCACCACGACACCGCCGAGGTCGACGCCCTCGTGGCGGCGCGCGAGGAGCTGAAGCCGAAGGCGGACGCCGAGGAGGTGAAGCTCACCTACATGCCGTTCGTGATGAAGGCGATCGTCGCGGGGCTGAAAGAGCACCCCTATCTCAACAGCGAACTGCGCGAGGACGACGGAGAGATCGTTTTGAAAAAGGAGTACAACCTCGGAATCGCGGTCGCGACCGACGCCGGGCTGATGGTCCCCGTCGTCGACGACGTCGACGAGAAGGGGATCTTCGAACTGGCCGCGGAGGTTCGAGACCTCGCCTCCCGCGCCCGCGATCGCAAGCTCAAGCCCGCCGAGATGAAGGGGAGCACGTTCAGCGTCACCAACTTCGGCGCCATCGGCGGCGAGTTCGCCACGCCGATCATCAACTACCCAGAGACCGCGATCCTCGGGCTCGGCGCCATCGAGGAGCGCCCCGTCGTCCGCGACGGCGAGGTCGTCCCGGCGCCGACGTTACCGCTGTCGCTGTCGATCGACCACCGCGTCGTCGACGGCGCGGTGGCGGCCGAGTTCGCGAACACCGTAATGGAACACCTTGAACACCCGCTGCTGCTGTTGACTCAATAATGGTCGTCGGAGACATCGCAACCGGAACGGAGGTACTGGTGATCGGCGGCGGACCGGGCGGCTACGTCGCCGCCATCCGCGCCGCACAGGAGGGGCTCGACACGACGCTCGTCGAGCGCGACGCGTACGGCGGCGCCTGTCTGAACCGCGGCTGTATCCCCTCGAAGGCGCTGATCACGGGGAGCGGGCTCGCTCATGAGGCGGGCAACGCGGAGTTCATGGGCGTCCACGCGGACCCCGCCGTCGACATGGGGAAGATGGTCGAGTGGAAGGACGGCGTGGTCGATCAGCTGACGAGCGGCGTCGAGAAGCTCTGTAAGGCGAACGGCGTCAACCTCGTGCCCGGGACCGCCTCCTTCGTCGACGAGCACACGGCCCGCGTCGCGCACGGCGGCGAGGGGCAGGGCTCCGAGTCGATCGAGTTCGAGCACGCGGTCGTCGCCACGGGCTCCCGCCCGATCCAGATCCCCGGCTTCGACTTCGCCGAGGACCACGTCTGGACCTCCGCCGACGCGCTCGACGCCGACACGGTCCCGGACCGGCTCGGGATCGTCGGCGGCGGCTACATCGGGATGGAGCTGGCGACCGCGTACGCGAAGCTCGGCGCCGACGTGACGGTCGTCGAGATGCTGGACGACATCCTCGACCCGTACGAGGACGACGTGAAGCGGATCGTCCGCAAGCGCGCCGAGGAGCTCGGCGTCGAGTTCGGCTTCGGCGAGGGCGCGAGCGAGTGGTCGGAGGCCGCCGACGGCGGCTACCTCCTCCACACGGAGACGGACGAGGGCGAGGAGTCGAGGTACGGCGTCGACAAGATCCTCGTCGCGGTCGGCCGCCAACCCGTCACCGACGGGCTCGACCCGGAGAACGCCGGGATCGAGACGGACGACCGCGGGTTCATCGAGACGGACGACCGGACGCGGAGCGCGGTCGACCACGTCCACGCCGTCGGCGACGTGGCGGGCGAGCCGATGCTCGCGCACGCGGCCTCGAAGGAGGGGATCGTCGCCGCCGAGGTGATCGCCGGCGAGCCGGCCGCGCTCGACCAGCAGGCGATCCCCGCGGCCGTCTTCACCGACCCCGAGATCGGGACGGTGGGACTGACCGAGAGCGAGGCCGAGGCGGAGGGGTTCGACCCGGTCGTCGGCGAGATGCCGTTCAACGCCTCCGGCCGCGCGATGACGACGGGTCACACCGAGGGGTTCGTCCGGCTCGTCGCCGACGGGGAGACCGGCTTCGTGCTCGGCGGGCAGATCGTCGGGCCGGAGGCCTCCGAGCTGGTCGCCGAGGTCGCGCTCGCCATCGAGATGGGCGCGACGCTGGAGGACGTGGCGGCGACGGTCCACACGCACCCCACGCTCGCGGAGGCGGTGATGGAGGCCGCGGAGAACGCCCGCGGACAGGCGATCCACACGCTGAACCGGTAGGAGCGAGGCGTCCGAGCGGACGCCGATCGCGCGGTTCGTTTCAGGGAGACGCGTCGTAGCCCGCCTCGCTCACCGCGGCCACGAGCGCGTCCGGATCCGCGTCGCCCTCGACCGTCGCGGACGCGCTCTCGCGGTCGGCGGTCGCTCCTTCGACGCCGGCGACGCCCTCCAGCGCTTCCTCGACGCTCTGCTCGCAGTGGTCACACGACATCCCTTCGACGGTGAGCGTTCGGCTCATGGTACCCGCTCGTACGTGTGGGAGACGTTTTTCGCTTGTCGCTTCGCGACCGGGGATATCTGTTCATTCTGACTTCGGAATCCGAAGCGAATCCGGGTAACTGTCTTGTATCGCGAGGCTGTCTCTCGCGACATGAGAGACCTCGACGAGACGGACTTGGAGATCCTCTCGCTGCTGGCCGAGGACGCCCGGCGCCCGTACAGCGAGATCGGCGACCGCGTGGGGCTCTCGGGGCCGGCGGTCTCGGACCGCGTCACGCGGCTGCAGGAGACCGGCGTCATCGAGGGGTTCACGGTCGACGTCGACCGCACGAAACTGCGGGCCGGCGTCCCCGTGCTGATCGACGTGGAGCTGCCGCCGAACCGCCCCGAGGCGCTCGGCGCGGCGCGGGACCGCGTCCGCGAGGCCGACGCCGTCGAGCACGTGTTCGTCACGGCCGAGGGCGATCTGCGCGTGTACGGTCGGGTCGAGGGGCGGAACGTCCGGGAGTGGGTGCAGGGGCTGCTCGAGGGGGTCGCCGTCGAGGAGTACGCGGTCACGCTGGTCGACGAGTTCGAGTGGACGCCGTCGATCGAGGGCGTGGAGTTCGCGCTGACCTGCGCGGAGTGTTCCAACACCGTCGATAGCGAGGGCGAGACGGCCCGAATCGACGGCGACGTCTATCACTTCTGTTGCCCGTCCTGCCTGTCGCGGTTCCGAGAGCGATACCAGCGGCTGGAGGAAGGGGCGTGATAGGGTGCATGAGCGGGTGACCGCGGATCGTCGGTGAACGCCTGCGACGTCCCAGTCGCTCGTTTATAAGTGATTGCTGATGGTGGAGCGGCGGTGAACGCCTCCAAAGCCCCAGCCGTGAGGGAGACGCACGCTCGCTGCGGTCCTCAGTCACTCGTTTCACTCGCTCTTGCGGTCCTTACCTCGCCTGCGTCTCCCTCACGGCTGCCCCTTTGATTCCCAACCCGCACCGCAACCGCGCCTCACGCCTCCCCAGCCTCGTCAGTCGCCGTCGCTTCGCTCCGGCGACTGACTCCCTCGCACGCGCTCTCGCCGGCGGCGTAGCCGCCGGCTGTCAGAGGGACCTTCGGTCCCTCGCTACTCGCGCCCTGCGGGCGCTCGGAGGCGCGCGCCATCGTACTCCATTTAAATAAACATCGTCGATCGCTTCGGTTTCTCGTCTCTCCGATTTCTCGGACACAACGGTCGCTTTGGATTCGAATCTTTCGACCCGGCTAAACCCCCGATATCGAAGCAGAAAACCGCCTAAGGGAGGGACACGTAGTAGTAGACATGCCAACGAGAACAGCCTACCTGAACGTCACGGGCATGTCCTGCGCCAACTGCTCGGCGACGATCGAGGACGCCCTCGCGGACCTCGACGGGGTGGTCTCGGCGAACGCCAACTACGCCACCGACGAGGGGTCCGTCGAGTACGACCCCGAGGAGGCGTCGCTCGGCGAGATCTACGCGGCGATCGAGTCGGCCGGCTACGGCGCGGTCAGCGAGACCGTCACCGTGGCGATCGCGGACATGTCCTGTGCGAACTGCGCGGAGGCCAACGCGGAGGCCCTCGAATCGACGCCCGGCGTGATCGAGGCGACGGTGAACTACGCGACCGACGAGGCGCAGATCAGGTACAACCCCGCGGACGCCTCGCGCTCCGACCTCTACGACGCGATCGAGTCGGCGGGGTACTCGCCGGTTCGCGAGGGCGGCGCCGACGGCGACGCGGGAGCGTCCGGAGGGGAAGCGAGCGAGAGCGGCGACGCCGGGCAGGACGCCCGCGACGCGGCCCGCGAGGAGGAGATCAGCAGACAGCTCCGCCTGACCCTCTTCGGGGCGGCGCTCGCGGCGCCGCTGCTGCTGTTCATGGCGGACCACCTCCTGCTCGACGGGGCGCTGTTCCCGGAGACCGTCTTCGGCGTCCGGATCGGCTGGGTGCAGTTCCTGCTCGCGACGCCGGTGCAGGCCGTCTTGGGGCGCCCGTTCTACGAGAACTCCTACAAGGCGCTGGTGACGAACGGGCGCGCCAACATGGACGTGCTGATCGCGCTCGGCTCCACGACCGCGTACGCCTACTCGGTCGCGGTCCTCGCCGGGCTCGTCGCCGGGAGCCTCTACTTCGACACGGCGGCGCTCATCCTCGTGTTCATCACGCTCGGTAACTACCTCGAGGCCCGCTCGAAGGGGCAGGCCGGCGAGGCGCTCCGGAAGCTCCTGGAGATGGAGGCCGATCGGGCCACCCTCGTCGACAGAGCGGCGTCGGAGACGCCGCATGCAGACGGCGAAGCCGTCGACGAGGACGGGACCGAGCGGGAGGTCCCCGTCGACGAGGTCGCGGTCGGCGACCGGATGAAGGTCCGCCCGGGCGAGAAGGTCCCGACCGACGGCGTCGTCGTCGACGGGCAGAGCGCGGTCGACGAGTCGATGGTGACCGGCGAGTCCGTCCCGGTCGAGAAGGGCGAGGGCGACGAGGTGATCGGCTCGACGATCAACGAGAACGGCGTGCTCGTGGTCGAGGCGACCAAGGTCGGCGCCGACACCGCGCTGCAGGGGATCGTCCGAACGGTGAAGGAGGCGCAGTCGCGCCAGCCCGAGATCCAGAACCTCGCCGACCGGATCTCCGCGTACTTCGTCCCGGCGGTCATCGTCAACGCCCTGCTGTGGGGGGGCGTCTGGTACCTCTTCCCCGAGACGCTTGCCGGGTTCGTGAACGCGCTCCCGCTGTGGGGGCTCGTCGCGGGCGGCCCGGCGGTCGCGGGCGGCGCCGTCTCGATCTCCGAGTTCGCGATCGTCGTGTTCGCCTCCGCGGTGCTCATCGCCTGTCCCTGCGCGCTCGGGCTGGCGACGCCCGCCGCGACGATGGTCGGCACCACCATCGGCGCCGGCCACGGCGTCCTGTTCAAGGGCGGCGACGTGCTCGAACGCGCCAAGGACGTCGACACCGTCGTCTTCGACAAGACCGGGACGCTCACCGAGGGCGCGATGGAGCTGACCGACGTGGTCGCGTTCGACCGCGACGGGGAGCCCGTCCCCGACGGCGGCGCGGCGCGGCACGTCGACCCCGACGACGACCTCGGGGACTCCGACGGCGACCGCGACGCGGAACGCGAGGTGCTCCGGACCGCCGCGATCGCCGAGCGCGGCAGCGAGCACCCGCTCGCCCGCGCCATCGTCGAGGGCGCCCGCGAGCGCGGCCTGGAGGTCCCCGAGCCGGACGACTTCGAGAACGTCCCCGGTCACGGGGTGCGCGCGACCGTCGAGGGCGAGGCGGTCCTCGTCGGAAACCGCAAGCTACTGGCCGACGAGGGGGTCGACGCCTCGTCCGCCGCCGAGACGATGGAGCGCCTCGAAGGCGAGGGGAAGACGGCGATGCTCGTCGCTCGCGTGCCCGCTGGCACGAGCGGCGGCGACCTGATCGGCGTCGTCGCCGACGCCGACACGGTCAAGCCGAGCGCCGCCGACGCCGTGGCGGCCCTCCGCGACCGCGGCATCGACGTGATGATGATCACCGGCGACAACGAGCGCACCGCCCGCGCCGTCGCCGAACGGGTGGGTATCGACCCCGAGAACGTCCGGGCGGGCGTCCTGCCCGAGGACAAGTCCGACGCCGTCGAGGCGATCCAAGACGAGGGCCGGCAGGCGATGATGGTCGGCGACGGCGTCAACGACGCGCCGGCGCTCGCGGTCGCGCACGTCGGCACCGCCATCGGGAGCGGTACCGACGTGGCGATCGAGGCCGCGGACGTGACGCTGATGCGCGACGACCCGCTCGACGTGGTGAAAGCGATCCGCGTCTCGGACGCGACCCTCCAGAAGATCAAACAAAACCTCGTGTGGGCGCTCGGCTACAACACGCTGATGATTCCGCTGGCCTCGCTCGGCCTGCTTCAGCCCGCGCTGGCCGCGGGGGCGATGGCGCTCTCCAGCGTGAGCGTGCTGACGAACAGCCTGCTGTTCCGGCGGTACGAGCCCGACCGCGACTACCGGCTGCTCGGCCGGCTGCGGTAGTCGCCGTCGCGGACGCCGTTTTCAGCGCGGCACCGTCGTCCTCGGCCGAACGCCGTTTCCAGCGCGGCACGTCCGACCCCGATTGAACGGCATCCCTCTCTGTGCTATTTTGATATAGCATCATGAGATTTACCACGTGATCGACCCTCGATTCGCCGCTCTCAGGAACCGACCCGTTTCCGGCACCTGAGCCGTCTCTCCTTGGCGTTCGTCGGTTCCCGACCGCGATCGACCGGCTTTTTCCTCGCCGTACCGTTCGATCAGGTATGGCCGACGAGTTCGATCCCGAGAAGTTCGAGGACAAGTACGCCCACTACTTCCAGGAGCTCCAGCGCGCGTACAAGAACGCGTTCAACCACATGAACGAGCGCCGCGACTCCCAGCTGATCCACGGGATCGACCAGACGATCCTCAACGAGTCCGAGCCGTTCTACGAGGACGGCGAGTTCTACGTCGAACTCCCCGAGAACCCGCGCGATCGGATGGAGGGCGTCCTCGTCGACGACGAGACGTTCGAGGAGACGCTAGACGAGTACGTCGAGCGGATCGAAACGGAGCTCCACCGGACGTTTCAGGTCGACCGGCCGGAGTAGCGATCGCGGCCGGCTCGTCGTTCGAGACGTCGGTTCTCGCGGTTCGAGTCCGGTCGAACCAAAGGCATAAGCCCGCCGACCGCCAAATCGCTGGCATGAGCACGGACACAGCCGACGCGGAAAACGAGCTTCGCGAGCGGATCACGAACTTCCTGCGGCGCAACTTCCCGCAGATTCAGATGCACGGCGGGAGCGCCGCGATCAGCCACCTCGACCGCGAGAACGGCGAGGTCACGATCCAGCTCGGGGGCGCCTGCTCCGGCTGCGGTATCTCGCCGATGACGATCCAGGCGATCAAGTCCCGGATGGTCAAGGAGATCCCGGAGATCGAGACGGTCCACGCCGACACCGGCATGGACTCCGGCGCCGACGGCGACCTCGGCGGCACCAGCAGCGACGGCATGTCCCCGTCGTTCCCCGGTGAGACGACCGACGACGGCGGCGACGACGAAGGCCCGCAGGCCCCGTTCTGAAGCCGGTCCCGGTACCTCTCGACTCTCCCTCTTCTCGCGATTTCGACGCCGGAGCGGCTCGCCTCTCCATTGCTCGCCGTAGCGCCATCGCTTATGAATAAATCGGATATCGCTATATCAACTTTCTCAGGACCGGTCAGGCGCACCGCGACTGAAGCCTTTTTGCCCCCGGCCATCGTGGACGGTTCCTATGCACCACCGGGAAGTCGAGACGACGGCGGAGTACGTGGCTCGATTCGAGACCGGCGCCGACTGGCGCGAGGAGATCGAGGACCTCGCCCGCGCGGAAGACGTCGAGGCGGGCTGGTTCACGGCGCTCGGCGCCGTGCAGGACGCGGACGTCTGGTTCTACGACCAGGAGGACACCGAGTACCAGTCCGTGACCTTCGACGAGCCGCTGGAGGTCGCCGCCTGCGTCGGGAACGTCTCGCTGCTCGACGGCGAGGTGTTCGCGCACACCCACGCCGTGCTGTCGCGGCCGAGCGGACAGGCGCTCGCCGGGCACCTCGACTCCGGGACGGTCTGGGCGGGCGAGTGTCACCTGCGGGCGTTCGACGAGCCGCTGGAGCGGTCCCACGACGCGGTCACCGACCTCGACTTATGGCTGTGAGGCGGATCTCGCGGCGATGAGGCCCGACGACGAGCGGTACTTCGCCCGGATCGAAGACAGGCTCGACGAGGCGCTGGCGCTCGCGGAGACGGCGAAGGGACAGGGGTACGACCCGGAGCCCGAGGTAGAGATCCCCGTCGCTCGCGACATGGCCGACCGGGTCGAGAACATCCTCGGCATCGACGGCGTCGCGGAGCGCGTCCGCGAGCTGGAAGGTGAGATGTCCCGCGAGGAGGCGGCGCTGGAACTCGTCACCGACTTCGTCGAGGGGACGGTCGGCGACTACGACTCCCGCGCCGGGAAAGTCGAGGGCGCGGTCCGGACCGCGGTCGCTCTCCTCACCGAGGGCGTCGTCGCCGCGCCGATCGAGGGGATCGACCGCGTCGAACTGCTGGAGAACGACGACGGCACCGAGTTCGTCAACGTCTACTACGCCGGGCCGATCCGGTCGGCGGGCGGGACCGCGCAGGCGCTTTCCGTCCTCGTCGCCGACTACGCCCGGTCGCTGCTGGGCATCGACGAGTACAAGCCGCGCGACGTGGAGGTCGAGCGCTACGCCGAGGAGATCGCCCTCTACGACAAGGAGACCGGGCTCCAGTACACGCCGAAGGACAAGGAGTCGAAGTTCATCGCGGAGCACATCCCCATCATGCTCGACGGGGAGGCGACGAGCGACGAGGAGGTCTCCGGCTTCCGCGACCTCGAACGGGTCGACACGAACTCGGCGCGCGGCGGGATGTGCCTCGTCGCCGCCGAGGGGATCGCCCTGAAGGCCCCGAAGATACAGCGGTACACCCGCGACCTCGACGAGGTTGACTGGCCGTGGCTCCAGGACCTGATCGACGGGACGATCGGGAAAGACGGCTCCGGCGAGAGCGACGCCGACGCATCGGCGGACGACGGTTCGGAGGCCCCGGACGGCGAATCGGGAGGGGAGGGCGACGACAGCGACGCCGAGAGCGACGAGGGAGGCGTCGAAACGGCGGGAGACGAACCCGACGGTCCGCCCCGGGCGAAACCCTCCCAGAAGTTCCTCCGGGACCTGATCGCGGGCCGCCCGGTGTTCACCCACCCGAGCGAGGCGGGCGGGTTCCGGCTCCGGTACGGTCGCGCGAGAAACCACGGGTTCGCGACCGGCGGGGTCCACCCGGCGACGATGCACCTCGTCGACGACTTCCTCGCGGCCGGGACGCAGATCAAGACGGAGCGCCCGGGCAAGGCCCACGGGGTCGTCCCCGTCGACTCCATCGAGGGGCCGACGGTCCGGCTCGCCAACGGCGAGGTCCGACGCATCGACGACCCGGAGGAGGCGAAGGAGGTCCGCAACGGCGTCGAGAAGGTGCTCGACCTCGGCGAGTACCTCGTCAACTACGGGGAGTTTGTCGAGAACAACCACCCGCTCGCGCCCGCTTCCTACGTGTACGAGTGGTGGGTGAAGGAGTTCGCCGACGCCGGCGCCGACGTACAGGCGATGGCGGACGACCCCCACGTCGACCTCGAACGCCCCGACGCCGACGAGGCGCTCGAGTGGGCGCGCGAGTACGACTGCCCGCTCCACCCGGAGTACACCTACCTCTGGCACGACGTGTCGGTCGCGGCGTTCGAGGCCCTCGCCGAGGCGGTCGCCGACGGCGACGTGGTCGAGGGCGTCCTCGCGATCGAGTGCACGGAGGCGACGCGGACAGCGTTGGAGGCGCTGCTGGTCGAGCACGCCGCGACGCCCGACGCCCTCCGAATCCCGACGTGGCGCCCGCTCGCGCGGTCGCTCGGGGTCGACGACGGCCTCCGGAAGACGTGGGACGACGGGGACCTCTCGGCGGCGGCCCGCGAGTGGGACGGCGGCGAGAACGCGGTGAAAGCCGTCAACGAGGTCGCGCCGTTCGAGATACGGGAGCGCGCGCCCACTCGGATCGGCAACCGGATGGGTCGCCCCGAGAAGTCGGAGAGCCGCGACCTCTCCCCGGCGGTCCACACGCTGTTCCCGATCAACGAGGCCGGCGGCCCCCAGCGCGACGTCGCCGAGGCCGCGAGCGTGATGGACGACTCGGGCCACCGCGGCCGGCTGGAGCTCCAGGTGTCGGACCGGGTCTGCCCCGACTGCGGCGAGCACACCTACAAGGCCCGGTGTCCGGACTGCGAGGTCCACACCGAGCCCCACTACGAGTGCAACGACTGCGGGACCGTCTGCGAGCCCGACGAGGCCGGCCGCGTCGAGTGCCCGCGCTGCGAGTGGGAGGTGCGGGCGGCGACGTATCAAGAGGTCGACGTAAACGACGCGTACCGCTCCGCGCTGGAGACCGTCGGCGAGCGCGAGGCCTCCTTCGAGATCCTGAAGGGGGTCCAGGGGCTCACCTCGCGGAACAAGACCCCCGAGCCGATCGAGAAGGGAATCCTCCGCGCGAAGAACGGCGTCACGTCGTTCAAGGACGGCACCGTCCGGTACGACATGACCGACCTCCCGGTCACGTCGGTCCGGCCCGAGGAGCTGGACGTCACCGCCGACCACCTCCGGGAGATCGGCTACGAGACCGACATCGACGGCGAGCCGCTGCGCCACGACGACCAGCTCGTGGAGCTCCGGGTGCAGGACATCGTCCTCTCCGACGGCGCCGCCGAGCACATGCTGCGGACCGCCGACTTCGTCGACGACCTCCTCGAGCAGTTCTACGGCCTCCCCCGCTTCTACGAGGTGAACGAGCGCGACGACCTCGTCGGCGAGCTCGTCTTCGGGATGGCGCCCCACACGAGTGCGGCTACTGTCGGGAGAGTGGTCGGATTTACCTCGGCCGCGGTCGGATACGCTCATCCGTACTTTCACGCCGCGAAACGGCGGAACTGCTTCCATCCGGAGACGAAGCTCTGGTACGAGGACGAGAAGGGACACCTCCGCTACGACACCGTCGCGGAGTTCGTCGAGGCGTATCTCGGGCAGTCGGACGTGGAGTTCGACGACTTCGGGACGGCGATCGGGAAGCTAGAAGGCGTCGACGGCGACCTGCACGCGCCTGCCCTAACCTCTGACGGTGACAGGGTCTCCCGCCCGATCGAGGCGGTCAGCAAACACCCGGCCCCGGATCACCTCGTGCGAATTCGAACAGAGACCGGCCGAAGCATAACCGTCACGCCGGATCACGGGGTTCACGTGTACGACGCCGATCGGGACGAAATCGTCGGCACGGAGGCGCGGGACCTCTCTCCGTCTGACAGGGTGGTCGTTCCGGACTCCGTCGGGAGCGACGGCGGCGAGCGAGGCTCTCGGCGCTTCGATCTGCTCGGCGAGTTCCTTGAGTCCGACGCGGTTCCGACGGACCGGCTCATGGTGAAGGGACTGGATAAAGACCGGTTGTACGAACTCTTCGAGGACGCGTTCGCGGACGACTGGGACGGACGGTTCTACCCCCTCCAGAGCATGACCGAGGTGTTCGACACGAACAAGAAAACCCTGAGCAACTACCTGTACCGCGAGAGCTTCCCAGTGTCGTATCTCCGGCGCTGTTTCGCTTCGACAGAAGAACTCCTCGAGTTCGTCCCAGAGGACGCGACGCTCGGCATGAAACGCGACCGAACCGAGATCGATCGGTTCGTCGAACTCAACGACCGCGTGGCGACGCTGCTCGGCTACTACGCCGCCGAGGGATTTGCTCGCGAACAGGAGACGCCGAAGGGAACGATTCACCAGACGACGATCTGTGGGACCGAGACCGAGGCGAGAGCGTTCTTCCTCGACGTCCTGCGCGAGGAGTTCGGCACCGACCCGTACGAAGAGAACCACGCGAAAGTGACGGTCTCTGGTCGCCTCCTTCGCGCGTTCTTCGACTCCGTCCTCGACGGGGGGGTGTACGCGCGCACCAAACGCGTCCCGGATCCGATTTTCGACGCTTCCGAGTCGATCGTCGGCGCGTATCTCCGCGGCTACTTCAGCGGCGACGGCGGCGTCGACGAGGGCTCGCTTCGGATCACGGCGACGACCGTGAGCGAAGAACTTCGCGAGGACCTGCTCGGCCTGCTCAGACGACTCGGTATCCACGCGACCGTCGATCGACCGGATCGAGTGCGCCTCCACGACAAGTTCCCGGAGTTCTATGACGAGGACGACCCCCGACTGAACGCACAGACGTACGTGCTCAGCGTCTCTTCGCGTGACGCCGTCCGTTTTGCCGAAGTCGCCGGGTTCCACCTCTCCCGGAAAGCGGACCGATTGGCTGAGAACGTCTCATCCGTCGAACCGTACGCTTCGACGGTGTCGGATGGCGGTGCCGGCGATTACGGTACCGAAGCCATCGCCGAGATAGACACCGTCGAGAGCGACACCGACCACGTCTACTGTCTCACCGTCGAGGACACGCACTCGTTAGTCGCGAACGATCTGTCGGTCGATCAATGTGACGGCGACGAGGATTGCGTGATGCTGCTCATGGACGGACTTCTCAACTTCTCGAAAGAGTTTCTCCCCGACCAGCGCGGCGGGCGCATGGACGCGCCGCTCGTGATGTCCTCGCGGATCGACCCCTCCGAGATCGACGACGAGGCGCACAACATGGACATCGTGCGCGAGTACCCGCGCGAGTTCTACGAGGCGACGCTCGAGCTGACGGACCCGGAGGAGCTGGAGGATCGGATCCAGCTCGGCGAGGACACGCTCGGGACCGACGAGGAGTACCACGGGTTCGACCACACTCACGACACGACGGACATCGCGATGGGGCCGGACCTGTCGGCGTACAAGACGCTCGGCGACATGATGGAGAAGATGGACGCGCAGCTGGCGCTCGCTCGGAAGATCCGCGCGGTCGACGAGACCGACGTGGCCGAGCGGGTCATCGAGTACCACTTCCTGCCGGACATCATCGGGAACCTCCGCGCGTTCTCGCGGCAGGAGACGCGGTGTCTCGACTGCGGCGAGAAGTACCGTCGGATGCCCCTCTCGGGCGACTGCCGCGAGTGCGGCGGGCGCGTGAACCTCACCGTCCACCAGGGGTCGGTGAACAAGTACGTCGACACCGCCATCGAGGTCGCCGACCGGTTCGGCTGCCGGCCCTACACGAAACAGCGACTGAAGGTGTTAGAGGAGTCGCTCGAATCGATCTTCGAAGACGACACGAACAAGCAGTCCGGTATCGCGGACTTCATGTGACGGTCGCGGCCGCGGCACGCGTGCCGCCGCAGCGCGGGACGCAACGGCACGCGTCCGGTCCCGCCGGGAAGGGGGGCTCCCGGCGGCGGACCGGGGGATGACATCGGCAGGGTTCTCGGGTGACTTCCAAGTGAGTGTGCCTCTCGCCGAGCGGGCGGGGTGGAAGTCATCTGTATTTGCGTCTCCGCACACTTGTTCGGCAGGCATGGTATGGCATGTCACTGAACTGGACCGAGGAACCGGTCCGCTCCTCAGCCGTCGCTCCGCGCCTCCTCGACGACTTGCGTGAACTCTCGGGCGGTCTCGGTGATCTCGTCGTAGTCGCCGCGCTCGGCCGCGTCGTAGTCGACGAGGGCGCCGCCGGCGCCGACCGCGAACGCGCCGGCCTCGACGTAGTCGCCGGCGTTGTCCGGGCTGACGCCGCCGGTCGGCATCATCGGGATCTGGCCGAGCGGGCCCTTCATCGCTCCGAGGTGGGACGGGCCGACGGTCTTCGCGGGGAACACCTTCACGAAGTCGGCGCCGGCCTCGTAGCCGCGGATCGCCTCCGTCGGGGTCATCACGCCGGGCGCCGTCACGGCGCCGTAGCGGTTGCAGGTCTCGATCACGTCCTCGTGGAGGCTCGGCGAGACGACGAACTCCGCGCCGGCCATCAGCGTGGTCCGGGCGGTCTCGCTGTCCAGGACGGTACCGGTACCGACGACCACCTCGTCGCCGAACGACCCCGTCACTTCGCGGAGCTTCTCGGCGACGCCGGGCGTGTCCGCGGTGATCTCGACGGCGGTGACCCCGCCCTCGCGGAGCGCCTCCGTGATCCCGATGAGCTGGTCGGCCTCGACTCCGCGCAGCACCGCGACGACGCCGGTGTCGGCGAGCCGCGAGAGCGTCTCGTTCATACGCCCCGGTTCCTCACCGGGCACTTAAATCCGCGTGGAGGCGGTCGCGGCCGCACGGCGGTCGTCGGCTTCCGTCACGCCCGAACCATGCGAGCGATCGACACGAAATCGCCGGCGATCGGGTGCGATCGGGGGTGACTACCGCCGAAACGGCCGCGGAGAAACACTACCCTTTTGACCCTGCTGTCGGTAACGAACGGTATAATGGGCCGACGCAAGAAGATCGTTCAAGAGTGCGAGCGGCTGATGGACAGCCCGGAGAACATCCGGAACATCGCCATCGCCGCCCACGTCGACCACGGCAAGACGACCCTCTCCGACAATCTGCTGGCCGGCGCCGGCATGATCTCCCAGGACACCGCGGGCGAACAGCTCGCGATGGACACGAAGGAGGACGAGCAGGAGCGCGGTATCACCATCGACGCGGCGAACGTCTCGATGACGCACGAGTACGAGGACACGAACCACCTCGTCAACCTCATCGACACGCCCGGCCACGTCGACTTCGGGGGCGACGTCACCCGCGCGATGCGCGCGGTCGACGGCGCACTGGTCGTCGTCGACGCCGTCGAGGGCGCGATGCCCCAGACCGAGACGGTGCTCCGGCAGGCGCTTCGCGAGGGCGTGAAGCCGGCGCTGTTCATCAACAAGGTCGACCGCCTCATCTCCGAGCTCCAAGAGGGGCCCCAGGAGATGCAGGAGCGGCTGATGTCCGTCATCGCCGACGTCAACGAGCTCATTCGCGGGATGGCCGAGAACATGGACGACATCCCCGAGGACTGGACCGTCTCCGTCGAGGGCGGCACCGTCGGCTTCGGCTCCGCGCTGTACAAGTGGGGCGTCTCGATGCCGTCGATGCAGCGGACCGGTATGGACTTCGGCGACATCATGGACCTTGAGAAGGCCGACAAACGCGACGAGCTCCACGAGCGCACGCCGCTGTCGAACGTCGTGCTCGACATGGTCTGTGAGCACTTCCCGAACCCGGTCGACGCACAGCCCCGTCGTGTCCCGCGCATCTGGCGCGGTGACGCCGACTCTGAGCTGGCCGACACGATGCGGATGGTCGACGAGGACGGCGAGGTCGTCTTCATGGTCACCGACATCTCGATGGACCCGCACGCGGGCGAGATCGCGACGGGCCGCGTCTTCTCCGGCACGCTGGAGAAGGGCCAGGAGCTGTACGTCTCCGGCACCGCGGGCAAGAACCGCATCCAGAGCGTCGGCCTCTTCATGGGGTCGGAGCGCGAGGAGGTGGAGCACGTCCCGGCCGGTAACATCGCGTCCGTCACCGGGCTGCGAGACGCCATCGCCGGCTCCACGGTCTCCTCCGTCGAGATGACGCCGTTCGAGTCGATCGAGCACATCTCCGAGCCGGTCATCACGAAGTCCGTCGAGGCGCAGAACATGGACGACCTGCCGAAGCTCATCGAGACGCTCCAGCAGGTCGCGAAGGAGGACCCGACGATCCAGATCGAGATCAACGAGGACACGGGCGAGCACCTCATCAGCGGGCAGGGCGAGCTCCACCTCGAAGTGATCACCCAGCGGATCCGCGACAACCAGGGGATCCCGGTCATCACCGGCGAGCCGATCGTCGTCTTCCGCGAGCAGCCCCAAGAGGCGTCCCGCGAGGTCGAGGGGGTCTCGCCGAACCGCCACAACAAGTTCTACATCACCGTCCAGCCGATGGATCAAGACATCGTCGACGCCATCCAGCTCGGCGAGGTCTCGATGGACATGCCCGAACTGGAGCGCCGCGAGGCGCTGCAGGAGGCCGGCATGGACAAGGACACCTCCCAGAACGTCGAGGACATCCACCGGACGAACATCCTCATCGACGACACGAAGGGGATTCAGCACCTCAACGAGACGATGGAGCTCGTCTTAGAGGGTCTCCAGGAGGCGCTCGACGACGGCCCGCTCGCCGCCGAGCCGGTCCAGGGGTCGCTGTTCCGCCTGCACGACGCGAAGCTCCACGAGGACACCATCCACCGCGGGCCCGCGCAGGTCATCCCCGCCGTCCGTGACGCGGTCCACCGCGCGCTGATCGACGGCGAGGTCCGCCTGCTCGAGCCGATTCAGGACGTCCGGATCGACGTCCCCTCGGAGCACATGGGCGCGGCGTCCGGCGAGATCCAGGGCCGCCGCGGCCGCGTCGACGACATGTACCAGGAGGGCGACCTGATGGTCGTCGAGGGCATCGCGCCCGTCGAGGAGATGATCGGCTTCTCCTCCGACATCCGCTCGGCCACCGAGGGCCGCGCCTCGTGGAACACCGAGAACGCGGGCTTCCGCGTCCTCGTCGACAACCTCCAGCGCGAGAAGATAATGGAGATCCGCGAGCGCAAGGGGATGAAGCTGGAACTGCCGCAGTCGATCGACTACTTCTAAGCGTCGGTCGGCCCGCGGTCGCGGTTTTCTTCGGTTAAGGGGTCTTCTTCGGTTTGGCGGTCTTCTTCGATTTTGCGGCGTCTCCTCGCGACCGAGAGAGCCGTCTCGCCGAATCCGGATCGGATTCTCGCGGCCGCAGTCACCCGACGAAGGTGACCGTCTCGGTTATCTCGCACCGGAGGGTCCCGACCTCGATCCGACCGCCGATCCCCCGTAGCCACGTTTTCCGTACCGGAACGGTAACGTTCGACTCCATCGTCGCGGTCGCTCCGGTCCCGTCGCCGTCGGCGGGCCCCGAGTAGTTCAGGATCGGATTCACGGCTCCTCGGCCGCTCCCCGGCTCGAACGCGTGGCGGATCTCGGTGCGTCCGGACACGTCCCCGTCCGTCGTGTCCCCGTAGGCGTTGGCGTTCGAGAAGAAGGCCGTTCCCGAACCGTCCCCGTTCAGTCTGAGACGGAGCGAGAGGCGCGGTCGTCCGAGGGCGTAGTTCCAGTCCCGACTGTCGTCGTCCACGGTCGCCTCGTAGCTGACGATGCGGAGCCCGTCGTCGTCGTGGAACTGGTCGGAGCCGTCGTTCGGCCCCTGCACCGTCAGTACGAGGGTCGCGTCGACGCCCTCGCCGGCGAATCGATCGGTGTCCTCGTCGATGATCGCCCAGTCTCCGTGCCCGCCCTCGACGGGAGGGCCCCACGAGGGCGATTCGTCCGGCGATCCGGTCGTTTCCATCGCCAGATCCGCCCCGATCAATCCCGCCATCGCGAGCGCGACGTACTTCAGAACCGGTCGCCTGTCGGTGGCGGTCGGACCCGATTCTCCGTCGGTGGAGGGCATCAGCGCGGACGGTACCGCTGCTGTCCGAAAATGTCTTTTGCCTGTTTCGAGACTGAAACGCCCACCGTACCCGCGGATCTCGACCGAACACGTCTCTCCCCGTCGAACCGTCCCCGCCGCCCCCGTGCGGTTCGTTCACACGGAGGCGGGCGAGGCAACGCCTGCCATCGCCGAAGGCTTATACCCGATCCCCCGACTCCTTTCGGGTATGCAGACGGGCACGACTCCCGCTCGGCGCATCGCGACGGAGCCACCAAGCGACCGCTCCGCGTCGCCGACAGGACCGTGCCGGATCGCGATCGCAGGAGTAATTGCTCCACCCGCCTCGGCGCGCCGCACGGAGGTGGCGGCGTGAGCGACGACCGCGACGGCGCTCCCGAGGAGGCGGCGGACGACGACGCCAGCCCCGACGGGGGGCACGCCTCGGCGACGCCGTCGACGCACACGGTGCGGCTCGAACTCGTCGACGAGCCCGGACAGCTGCTCGCCGCCCTCCGGCCGATCGCCGACAACGGCGGGAACCTCCTCTCGATCTACCACGAGCGGGGGAACAAGACGCCCCGGGGCCGAATCCCGGTCGAGGTTGACTTCGAGGCGACGCAAGAGCGCTTCGAGGGGATCGTCGAGGCGCTCCGGAGCGAGGGCGTGAACGTGATGCAGGCGGGGACGGAGCGGTACGCCGAGGAGGTGACGCTGCTCCTGTTCGGCCACCTCATCGACACCGACCTCTCCGACACGCTCTCCCGGATCGAGGCCTGCGCGTCGGCGTCGGTCGCCGACGTGTCGCTCGCGGCGCCGCAGGGGACCGAGGAGGCGTCGAGCGCTCGGCTCCGCTTGGAGGCCCGCGCCGGCGAGACGGAGGCCGCGCTCGCGGCGGTCCGGGAGCTGGCCGAGGAGAAGGAGCTGCGCCTGGTCGAGCCGCTCACGGGGGTGGAGGCGTGAGACTCGCCGTCATCGGCGCGGGCGCGGTCGGGCGCTCCGTCGTCGACCTCGCGAGCGAGTACGGCCACGAGGTCGTCGCCGTCGCGGACTCCTCGACGGCGGTCGTCGCGGACGGGACGGGCGGCCGGGACGCCGGCGTCGACCCCGACGCCGTGGTGGCCCGGAAGGCGGAGCGGGGGATCGTCGGCGACGCCGACCCCGCGGACGCGCTGGCGGCCGACTACGACGTCCTCGTCGAGGCGACGCCGACGACGCTGGGCGACGCCGAGCCCGGCTTCTCGCACGTGACTCGCGCCTTGGAGCGCGACCGCCACGCCGTGCTCGCGAACAAGGGCCCGGTCGCGGAGCGCTTCGGCGACCTGCGGGCGGCCGTCGCCGACAGCGCGGGCGAGATCCGGTTCGAGGCCACAGTCGGCGGCGCGATTCCGGCGGTCTCGACCGTCGAGGACATCGAGCCCGGCCACGTCACGGCGGTGCGCGGCGTGCTCAACGGGACCGCGAACTTCATCCTCACGCGGATGGCCGCCGAGGGGCTCGACTACGAGCACGTGCTCGCGGAGGCGCAGGACCTCGGCGTCGCCGAGGCGGACCCCTCCTTCGACGTCGACGGGACCGACGCGGCGCTGAAGTGCGTCATCCTCGCGAACGTGCTCTCGTTCGGCGCGGCCGACGACCCGGCCGACGCTCGCGAGTTCACGCTCGAGGACGCCGACGTCTCCGGGATCCGCGACGTCCCCGGCTCGGCGCTCCGGCTCGCTGCCGAGGACGGCCGGACGGTCCGGCTCATCGGCGAGGCGACCGGCGAGACGGTCCGGGTCGCCCCGCGGCTCGTCCCCGAGAACGGGACGCTCGCGGTCTCGGGCACCCAGAACATCGTCCAGATCGAGACCTCGCACGCGGGTCGGCTCAACATCTCGGGACGCGGCGCCGGCGGCCCGGAGACCGCCAGCGCGGTGCTCGGGGACGTCGGGCGACTGGAGTAGCGATTTTCACCCCGTTTCGGGGGACGGCCGACCCTCTCGCAGTCGAACCGCGTGACCGGGACCCCTACCGTGTGTCCCGCTGACGTGCCCCGCGTTGTCGAGAATCGCCTGACTGCGTCGCGATGGTCTGTGAACCGTATCGAAACCGTTTTAGTGGAATCAACCGAAACTTACTCACAGAGCGCCTTAGCGCGTGATTACCCCATGAGTGACAAACCGCACCAGAACCTGGCCATTATCGGCCACGTCGACCACGGCAAGAGCACGCTCGTGGGTCGCCTCCTCTTCGAGACGGGGAGCGTCCCCGAGCACGTAATCGAGCAGCACCGCGAGGAAGCCGAAGAGAAGGGCAAGGGCGGCTTCGAGTTCGCCTACGTGATGGACAACCTCGCCGAGGAGCGCGAGCGCGGCGTCACGATCGACATCGCCCACCAGGAGTTCGACACGGACAACTACTACTTCACCATCGTCGACTGCCCGGGCCACCGTGACTTCGTGAAGAACATGATCACGGGCGCCTCGCAGGCCGACAACGCGGTGCTCGTCGTCGCGGCCGACGACGGCGTCGCGCCCCAGACCCGAGAGCACGTGTTCCTGGCCCGCACGCTGGGCATCAACGAGCTCATCATCGGCGTCAACAAGATGGACCTGGTCGACTACCAGGAGTCCACCTACAACGAGGTCATCGAGGAGGTCAAGAACCTGCTCAACCAGGTCCGCTTCGCGACCGACGACACGACATTCGTGCCGATCTCCGCGTTCGAGGGCGACAACGTCTCCGAGGACTCCGAGAACACTCCCTGGTACGACGGCCCCACCCTGCTGGAGTCGCTCAACGACCTGCCGGAGTCCGAGCCGCCGACGGACGCGCCGCTCCGACTCCCCATCCAGGACGTGTACACCATCTCTGGTATCGGGACCGTCCCCGTGGGACGCGTCGAGACCGGGATCCTCAACACCGGCGACAACGTCTCCTTCCAGCCGTCCGACGTGGGCGGCGAGGTGAAGACGGTCGAGATGCACCACGAAGAGGTGCCCAAGGCCGAGCCCGGCGACAACGTCGGGTTCAACGTCCGCGGCATCGGCAAGGACGACATCCGTCGCGGCGACGTCTGTGGCCCCGCCGACGACCCGCCGAGCGTCGCCGAGACGTTCAAGGCGCAGGTCGTCGTCATGCAGCACCCGTCGGTCATCACGGCCGGGTACACGCCCGTCTTCCACGCCCACACGGCGCAGGTCGCCTGTACGATCGAGTCGATCGACCAGAAGATCGACCCGTCGTCCGGTGAGGTCGCCGAGGAGAACCCGGACTTCATCAAGTCCGGCGACGCCGCGGTCGTCACCGTGCGCCCGCAAAAGCCGCTCAGCATCGAGCCGTCCGGCGAGATCCCGGAACTCGGCAGCTTCGCCATCCGCGACATGGGTCAGACCATCGCGGCCGGCAAGGTGCTCGAAGTCAACGAGCGATAATCGATGCAGCAGGCACGCGTCCGCCTCGCCGGCACGAGCCCCGAGGACCTCGACGACATCTGCGACGACGTCCGCGAGATCGCGGACTCGACGGGGGTCGCCCTGTCGGGCCCGATCCCGCTGCCGACGAAGACGCTCGAGATCCCGTCGCGAAAGTCCCCGGACGGTGAGGGGACGGCGACGTGGGAGCACTGGGAGATGCGCGTCCACAAGCGTCTGATCGACATCGACGCCGACGAACGCGCGCTCCGCCAGCTCATGCGCGTCCAAGTGCCGAACGACGTCAGCATCGAGATCGTTCTCGAAGACTAAGCGCTAGGGCGTATTTCGCTCTCTCCGCATTTTCTACCGCCGCCAGCGACGGCGCCGCGGTCTCCTCTCCACTCGCGTCACCGAACGTCCAGCAGTCCGGCTCGTCCCGAGAGGAGGCCGCAGAACGCGCCGACGGCGTGAGCGATCAGCGCGACGCCGGGCGCCGCGGTCGTCGCGGTGAGCGCGACGGCGGCGAGCCCGAACAGCGCGAACTGCGCGCGCGGCGGGAGCCGCAGTCGGTCGAACAGCGTCGCGGTCACGACGTTGCCGGCGAGAAGGTAGCCGCCGAGCGCGAAGACGGCGCCGCTCAGCCCCAACACGGCGGTCGGCGGACCGATCAGCCCGCCGAGCATCACCTGCGCGATCCCGGCGACCGCTCCGGTCGTCACCACGAACGCGTGGAACCGCAGTCGCGTCGTCCGGCGCTCGACGAGGGGGCCGACGAGGAGCAGCGCGAGGCCGTTCGCCAGCAGGTGGCCGACCGACCCGTGCGCGTATACGCTGGTGACGACCGTCCAGGGCGCCAGCGAGAGCGGGGTCGACAGCGCGAGGAGCCCGGCGAGGCCGACGAGGCGCAGTGCGCCCTGCACGACTCCGACGAGCGCGGCGGCCGCGAGGGTTTCCAAGGTGGCCCGCATCGACGGGACTTCGCGCCGGACCGACTTAAGCGCGGCCGCGTCGGTCGGATCGCGTCGGTCAGATCACGTCGTCCGGAGCGTGAGCCGCCGCCATGCGGTCGGCCTCGGCCGCGTACCGCTCGCGTTCGGCGGGGTCGTCGACGCTCCCGACGTTCTCCGGGTCGGCGTCGACCGCGGCGGTGGTGTCCCGGACGTCGGTGAAGGAGGTGAGGGCGCGCTCCTTCCGGAAGTAGCGTTTGCCGTCGGGCGTGGCGTAAGTGAGGATCACCATGTTCTGCTCGTCGTCGGAGTACGTCCGCTCGACGAGCCACATTCGGACGGAGTCGGACATGTGTGATATTTTGATAGACGCACAAAAGCGCTTTTCGGCAGTCGGCAGTTCGCGGGAACGCGGTCCGGTCCGTCCCGTGGCGGCGGTCGCACACGGTCGCCGAACCGTCAGCGTTATATGTTTTAGGGCAACCTAAATCAACGCATGACCGTCGAACGGCGCCTCGAACGCCCGCGGACCGGTGAGAGAGCCGGTCGGTTCCGAACGGCCCGACGCCGGGGGTCGCGCCCGTGACCGAGGCCGGCCTCCGGGCGCGGCTCCGCGCCGAGCTCTCGCGGAAGCGACTCACCCTCGTCGGGACGCTCTTCGTCGTCGGGCTCAGCGCGGCGATCATCGCTCGGAGCCTCGACGCGGACGCGGTGGTCGACGCGGTGACGGCGGCGGACACGACGCTCCTCGCCGCCGCGCTCGGCGTCTACCTGCTCTCGTGGCCGCTCAGGGGGCGGCGGTACGGCGACGTGCTCGCGGTGATGGGCCGGCGCTGCCGGACCGGCTTCCTCACGGCGACCGTGTTCGCCAGCCAGACCGCGAACCTCGCCGTTCCGGCGCGGGCCGGGGACGGCGTCCGCGCGTACCTGCTCAAGGAGCGCCGGGACGTGCCGTACCCGACCGGCGTCGCCTCGCTGGCCGTCGAGCGCGCGTTCGACCTCGTGGCGATCGGCGCCCTGGGCGGCGTCGCGCTCGCGCTCCTGTTTCTGACCGGTCGGTCGCCCGGGTCGGGAGCGTCCGTCGGCGCCGTCGCGCCGTCGACCGCGCTCGCGGCCGCGGCCGGTATCGCGGTCGTCGCCGCGGTGCTCTCGGTCGCGACCGTCGCGGTCGCCCGGAGCGACCGGCGGTTCGGCCGCGCGCTCCGCGACCGCGTATCCGGATCGCGACTCGCGGGGGCCGTCGACGCCGCCGTCCGGTTCGGCGCGTCCGTCCGCGTCGTCGCCGCCGATCCCCGGCGCCTCGGTGCGGTGTTCCTCTGGAGCCTCGGGATCTGGGCGCTCGACGTTCTCACGGCGGTGCTCGTGCTCGCCGCGCTCGTGGGCGGGCTCGGTGGGATCGTCCCGGCGCCGACGCTGCTCGTCGTCGGGACGCTCGCGGTCAGCGTCGGCAACCTCGCGAAGGTGCTCCCGCTCTCGCAGGGCGGGATCGGGCTGTACGAGGCGGCGTTCACCGGCCTCGTCGTGAGCGCGACCGGGCTGCCCGTCGAGACGGCGCTCGCGGCGGCGATCCTCGACCACGCGCTGAAGAACGCCGTCACGCTCGCCGGCGGCGGAGTCGCGGTGCTCGCGCTCGGCCTCTCGCCGACGGCCGGGCCGACGACGGGCGACGAGCCGGCTCCCCCGGCGAAGGCCGACGGGGGAATCCCCGCTGACGGACCGGAAGCGGCCGACGAGGGAGAGTCGCCGAGCGCCGGACCGCCAGATTTTTAGGTTAGCCTAAAAACCTCGGTGTATGGAAAAACGCCGCTCAGCCGCCGCGAGCGGGGACATCTGCGTGATCGTCCCTACGATCCGAGAGTACGAGTGCCTCCGCGAGTACGTCGCGAACGCCCGAGAGCACGGGTTCGACGTCTCCCGGCTCCACTTCGTGCTCGTCACAGAGGACTTCTGCGACGTCGACGAGATGCGCGCGATGCTGGACGACCTCGACGTCTCCGGCGAAGTGTTCGACGGCAGCCGCCGCGAGGAGTGGTACGAGGCCAACGGCGTCGCGGAGTACGGCTACGTCGTCCCGGCCGCCAGCCACGCCGAGACGAGCTTCGGACTGCTCTACATGTGGGCCGACGACGCCTTCGAGTACGGCCTGTTCATCGACGACGACACGCTCCCGCACGACGACGAGGACTACTTCGGGCGCCACATGGAGAACCTCGCGTTCGAGGGTTCGATCGAGTCCGTCGGCTCCGACGAGAGCTGGGTGAACGTCCTCTATCAGAACGCCGACGAGCACGGGCTCTACCCCCGCGGCTACCCGTACTCGGCGATGGACGAGACGGTCGAAACGGGCACGGCCGAGATCGAGGCGGGCGAGGTCGTCGCCTCGCAGGGACTGTGGACGAACGTCCCCGACCTCGACGCGGTCCGGATCCTGATGGACGGCGACTTGGAGGGCCAGGCGCAGACCCGGACGACCGCCGACGACTTCGGCGGGGACTTCGTCGCCGCGCGCGGCAACTACCTCACCGTCTGCTCGATGAACCTCGCGTTCCGCCGCGAGGTGATCCCCGCGTTCTACCAGCTCCCGATGGACGACAACGAGTGGGACGTGGGCCGCTTCGACGACATCTGGAGCGGCGTGTTCCTCAAGCGCGCCTGCGACGTGCTCGGCAAGCGGATCTACAACGGCCGGCCCCTCTGCGAGCACAACAAGGCCGCCCGCTCGACGTTCGACGACCTCCACAACGAGGTCGCCGGGCTGGAGCTGAACGAGCACCTCTGGGAGCTCATCGACGACGCGGGGGCGGACGCCGGCGACTACGCCGCCGTGTACGCCGCGATGGCCGACCGACTGGCCGACGGCGAGTTCGAGGAGTACCGGAACGGTGCGTTCTTCACCCACGTCGGCGAACACATGCGCGACTGGCTCGACTGCCTCGACGCGATCCGCCGGGCGCCGGCGGTCGCGGACGACTGAACCGACACCACTAAGTCGATTTAGGTTAGCCTAAAACACATGACTCAGCACTTCTCAGACGACGTGGACCGCCGGCGGTTCCTCGCGGCGACGGGCGCCCTCGGCGCGGCCGGGATCGCGGGTTGCATGGGCGGCGACGACGGCGACGGTGACGGCGACGGCGACGCCGAGGGGTCGATCGGACAGATCGGCTCCGGCCGCGCGGGGCGCGGGGCCCCCGGCGGCACCCCCATCGCCGAGATGCCCGACCTGGAGGGCGAGCTCACGGTCTACTCCGGCCGCGGGGAGTTCCTCGTCGGCGAGCTCGTCGAGTACATCGACGACCAGTACGACGGCTTCGACCTGACCGTCAGGTACGGCGGCTCCACCGACCTCGTCAACCAGATCGCCAACGAGGGCGACGGGTCGCCGGCCGACGTGTTCTACTCGGTGAACGCCGGGTCGCTCGGCGCGCTGGCCGACGAGGGACGCACGCAGGCGCTTCCCTCGGAGATCACCGATATGATCCGATCGGAGTTCCGCACCGAGCAGTGGATCGGCACGTCCGGTCGCGCCCGCACCGTTCCGTACAACACCGAGGAGTTCTCCGAGGGGGACCTCCCCGACGACGTCATGGCCTACCCGGAGGAGTTCGCCGGCACCCTCGGCTGGGCGCCCTCGTACGGCTCCTGTCAGGCCTTCGTCACCGCGATGCGGCTCATCGAGGGCGAGGAGGCGACGCTCGACTGGCTGGAGTCTGTCGTCGAGTCAGGCATCAGCAGCTACCCCGACGAGTTCGCCGCCTGTCAGGCGATCGCCGACGGCGAGATCGACGCGGCGTTCACGAACCACTACTACATTCAGCGCGTCCTCGACGGCAACCCCGACGCGTCGATCGGCACCGCGTTCACGAGCGGCGACGCCGGCGCGGTGTTCAACGTCGCCGGCGCCGCGGTCATCGACACGGCGAGCGACGCGACCCTCGCCCAGAACTTCGTCCGCCACCTGCTGTCGGCCGAGGCGCAGGACTACTTCGCCCGGACGACGTTCGAGTACCCCCTCATCCCCGACGTGGAGCCGATCGGGGACCTCCCCTCGATCGACGAGCTCGACGTCCCCGACATCGACCTGACGCAGCTGTCCGACCTCGAACCGACGATCGACCTCATGCGCGAGGCCGGCGTCGAGGTGTAGGTCCGCGCCGCCGCCCGTGGCCTCTCCTCCGGCCCTCCGCCGTCCCCGCCGGCTCGCCCGCCGCCTCGCGAGCGGCGCCCGCGTCCGGCTGGCCGAGGCGGACCGCCTGACGCTGGCGGCCGCCCTCCTCACCGCCGCGACGGGGGCGGTCACCTTCCTCGTCGCCGCGACGCTGTTCCGCTACCACTCCGTCAACCACGACGAGGCAGTGTACCTCACGCAGGCCGCGCTGCTGCTCTCCGGCCAGCTCGAGATCCACGCCGGCGCGCTGGCCGACGCCGTCCAGCCGTGGTTCTTCATCGAGGACGGCGGGCGGCTCTACCCGAAGTACAACCCCGTCCCCGCCGCGATGTACGCCGTCTCGATGGCGCTGTTCGGCGAGCCGCGGGTGACGCTCGCGGCGGTCGCCGCCGGTAACGCGGCGCTCGTGTACCTGCTCGGGTCGACGATATTCGAGCGGCGGGTGGGTCTCGCCGCCGCCGTCTGCTTCGTCGCCTCGCCGCTGGCGCTCGTCACCTCCTCGGTGTTCCTCCCGTACGCGCCGACGACGTTCCTGAACCTACTGTTCGCGGTCGCGTACCTCCGGAGCGTCCGCGACCGGTCGCTCCCGCTCGCGGGGCTCGCGGGCGTCGCGATCGGGCTCGCCTTCTTCGCCCGGCCGTACACGGCGGTGCTGTTCGCGGCGCCGTTCATCCTGCACGCGCTCGTCCGGACCGTCGCCGCGGTCAGGGCGGTCGTCGCGACCCGAGAGGTCGTCGCGGTCCGGGACGTCGGGAGTCCGTCGCTCCGGCTCCCCGGCACGGTCCGTCGCCACGGCCTCACCGCCCTGTTCGGGACGCTGTTCGTCGGGGTCACCCTCGCGTACAACCTCCGGATGACCGGCTCCCCGCTGACCTTCCCCTACGAGGCGTTCGCGCCGATGGACGGCCCCGGATTCGGCGAGCGCCGGATCCTCGGCCACAGCGAGGAGTACACGCCCGAACTGGCGCTTCGATCGAACGGATATGCGCTGTGGTACCTCGCCACGCGGTGGGTCGTCGCCGGGCCGCTCGGGACGCTGCTCGCGCTCGCCGGCGGCGGACTGGCGGCGCGCGGGTGGCTGTCGGGGCGGGGCGCGCTCGGGTCCGGTGGCGACGCTCGATTCGAGCGCACCGCCGGAGTCTTGGTCGCCGGCGTCGCCGGCTCCGTCGTCGTCGGCAACCTCTTCTTCTGGGGGACGAACAACCTCCTCGCGACGCTCTCGGATCCGACGGACGGGCTGGTCGCCGGCTTCGGGCCGTTCTACCACTTCGACCTCCTCGTCCCGCTGTCGCTCTTCGCCGGCGTCGCCGTCGTCGCCGGCGGGCGGGGGCTCTCCCGGCTCCGCGCGCGGCTCGCGTCCCGCGTCACGCCGGGAACCGCGCGGGCGGTCGTCGCCGCGCTCGCCGTCATCGCGGTCCTCGGCGGGGCGCTCGGCGCGGCGGCCGCGGCCGAGGCGCCGCTCGACCGGCACGCGTCGCACGCCGAGAAGTACGAGACGGCCTACGCGCCGATCGAGACGGCCGAGTTCGACGACGACCTCGTGTTCGTCCCCACGCCGTACGGCGAGTGGCTCGGCCACCCGTTTCAGGCGCTCCGGAACGAGCCCGGGCTGGACGGGCCGGTCGTGTACGCGCTCGACCGCGACCCGGTCGAGGACTTCGCGGTGATCGACGCGTACCCCGACCGCGAGTTCCACCGCTACGCGTACCGGGGCGAGTGGACGCCGGACCCGACCCGGCACGTCACCCCGAAGCTCGAACCGCTCGACGTCCGGGAGGGATCGCGGGTCGGCGCGGAGACGACCGTCGGCGTGCCCGACCGCGTCCAGCGCGCGGTCGTTCGACTGGAGACCGCGCGCGGCGACGGGGACGCCGAGTACGGCGTGCGCGATCCCGACGGCTCGCTGACGGTCGACTGGTCGCTGACGCCCGCCGGCGCGCGGTTGGCCGGCGCGCCGAACGCGACCGCCCCGATCGACCCCGCGGGCGACGAGGTGATCGTGACGGTGACGCTCGTCGACCCCGCGGGCTCGACGTTCACCTACCGGCAGGAGGCGACGGTCCGGGCGACGGACGAGGGGACGGTCGAGGCGATCTGGCCCCCGGAGCGCTCCGTCTGCCGGCTCGCGGTCGCGTGCGGATCGGAGGAGACGTATCTGCCCGACGACCCGGACGCCCACGCCGAGTGGGTTGCCTTCGAGACGGACGCCGAGGCGAGCGAGGCAACGTGAGCTGACCGCTTATAATTCGTGGCCGTCGCTCGCGGTTTCGAAAACGCCGCCGGCGGCGGTCCGCTGTGCCCACAGCGTCCGTCCGGACCGCAGTCCGGCGTCCGCGACGCTCTGCGCGGCCTCAGAGCCGCCGCAGCCGCTCTTCGACGCACACCGTCACGATCGACTTGGCGATGGCGGCGCCGCCCTCGATCGGGTCGAGCTTCGTCTCGCCGAGGCGCTCGGCGTAGTCGATCGGGCGCTCGCGCACGTCGCGGCCGCGCATCAGCGGGCGGATGAGGAGCTCGGCGGAGAGGCCGGTGTTCTCGGTCCACTCGATGCCCTCGACGACGTCGCGGCGGTACGCGCGCATCCCGGTGGTGGTGTCGCGGACGCGCTCGCCCATCAGGACCGACGCGAGGAGCGCGAACGCGTGGTTGCCGAGGCGATTGAACGCCGGCATCGCCTTCGCGCCGTGGTAGAGCCGGTCGCCGCTGACGACGTCGGCGCCGTCGTTGATCGCCTCGAGGAACTCCGGGAGCGCCTCCATCGGGTAGGTGTCGTCGCAGTCGGTCGTGACGACGACCGGACGGTCGGGCGCGAGGATCGCCTCGCGGACGGCGACGCCGTACCCCTGCGGCTCCTGCTCGATCACCGTCGCGCCGTGCTCGCGGGCGATCTCCGGGGTCCGATCCGAGGAGCCGTCGACGCAGACAACCTCGGCGCGTCCGCCGGTGACCTCGTCGATGTCGTCGAGGACCGTCGCGATCGCCTCCTCTTCGTTGTACGTCCCCATCACGACGCTGACGTCGTCGAAGGTGTAGTGCTCGGCGTCGTCGGCGGCGGTCGCCGTGTCGCCGTTGGAGGTCGCGTCGCCGTCGGCGGTCGCCGCGTCGCCGTCGGGGGTCGCATCGCCGTCTGTCGCCGCATCGTCCCCCGTCTCGTCGACCTCGGCGGCCGACCCGTTCGCGCTGAGTGATCCGCTCATTACCTCGTACGGGTCGCCCCACCCACTTGAGCTTTTAGGTTTGCCTAAAACAGAGTCAGAACCGGCGCTCGACGTCGTCGGCGACGCGCAGCGCCAGCGCGGCGATCGTGAGCGTGGGGTTCATCGCGCCGCCCGTGGGGAACACCGAGCTGGACGCGATCCAGCAGTTGTCCAGGTCGTGGGTTCGGCAGTCGGCGTCGACGACGCCCGCCTCGGGGTCGTCGCTCATGCGGGTCGTGCCCATGTGATGGTAGGCGGGGCCGGTCGCGTCGGGGCCGGCGACCCACTCGATCTCCGCGCCCAGCTCCTCGAGGACCGACCGCTGGATCTCGTTGGCGCGCTCGACGGTCCGGAGCGCCCGGTCGCCGACGCGCCAGTGGATCTCCGGGACCGGGTTGCCGTGACCGTCGGTGCGGTCGGAATCGAGCGTCACGTAGCTGTCCGACCGGGGGAGCTGCTCGACGAGTCCGCCCATCGCCACGTGAGTGCCGTAGCCGTCGCGGAGCCGCTCTAAGAGGGCGTCCCCCCAGTCGTCGCCGGTCAGCGCCATCTCGACGGGCGAGGGCCCGGCGTAGTTGAAGAACTCCAGCTTGAACGGGGCGGTCTGCGCGTCGGCCTCGTCGTAGAACTGGTCGCAGGCGCTGGTGTAGAACCCGACGTGGTTCTGGCGCGTCGGCTCGTCGAGGGTGCCGCCGACGCCCGCGAACAGGTGGTCCATGAAGAACTTCCCGACCGTCCCGCTGGAGTTCGCCAGGCCGTCGGGGTAGTCGTCGGACTCCGAGAGGAGGAGGAGCCGCGGCGTCTCCACGCCGCCGCAGGCGACGACGAACGCGTCGGCCGCCTGCCTGTGCTCCTCGCCGTCTGGCGTCGCGTACACCGCGGCCGTGACGCGGTCGGCGTCGTGCTCCAGCCGCTGGACGGGCGCGCGGTCGATCACGGTCGCGCCCCGCTCCTCCGCGCGCTCGGCGTGGACGGTCGCGTCGTACTTCGCGCCCGCCGGGCAGACGGGCTGGCAGGTGCCGTAGCCGACGCAGGCGGAGCGGTCGTCGTACGGCTCCGAGTTGCGCGCGTTCGGCACCGAGTGCATGTCGATCCCCAGCTCCTCGCACGCCTCCGCGAACAGCGAGTCGCTGTAGGAGGGCTCGAACGCCGGCATCGGGTGCGGCTCCTCGCGCGGCGGCGCGTAGGGGTTGTCCGAGGCGCCGGCGACGCCCAGCTCGCGCTCGGCCTCGGCGTAGTACGGCCGGAGGTCGGCGTAGTCGATCGGCCAGTCCGCGCCGACGCCGCGCGCCGTCTCGGAGGCGAAGTCGTCCTCGTGGAGCCGCATCACCATCCCCTGCCAGTGGAGCGTCGACCCGCCGACCCCCTTGACGCGGGCGTGGTTCAACGGGTAGAACCGCTCGCCGGCGTTGCTGTAGGCGTCGCGCTCGCCGCCGCCGCCCCACACGTCGGGCCGGTCGTAGCTCGGGCGGATCGCCCGCTCCTGCCGCGCGAGTCGGTCCGCGGGGTCGAATCGGGGCCCCGCGTCGAGGACCACGATCTCGCGGTCCGCGGCCAGCCGGTCGGCGACGAGCGCGCCCGCGGGACCGGCGCCGACGACGCAGACGTCCGCGTTCGCGACGGGGGATCGGTCGATGTCGCGGACCGCCTCGCGATCGGTCCCTCCCCCTCGGGCGTCGCCCGCGCTCATCGCGGTCCCCGCCGGTAGCTCTCGGTCCCGCCGGGGTGTCCCTGCGGGTTCTCCAGTCCGACCAACTCCCCGCCCGTCGGCGAGGCGTACAGCCCCAAGAGCAGTTCGTTGACGACGTAGTAGCGCACCCGCTCCGCGAGCGTCCCGTCCGGGTCCTCCGCCGCCGTGTCGGCGCCGACCTCTCGGAGGAGCCTGTCGCGGTCGCGCTCGGTGAGATCCGCGACCGGCGCGCCGTGCCACGAGCGGGCGGCCGCGTCGAGTTCGCCGACCGCGGCTCGAACCCCCTCCGCGTGGGTCGACCCGTCGAGGCGCCCGTCGAGGAAGCCACCGACGAACGCCTCGACGCCGTCGATCTCGCTCGGATAGAGGACCGTCGCGACCGCGGTCATCGACGCCCGGACGACGGCCTCGTCGGGGAGGCTGTCGCCCCCCTCGCCGCCGTCGGCCGCGTCCCCCCCGGCTCCGGGACCGTCGCTCGTCCGCCGGGCCGCGAGGGCGACCCCCCCGGTCGCGCCGACGGCGGCCAGCGCGGCCACCGCGTCGCGACGCGTCAGTTCCATATTCGGTTTAGGCCTCCCTAAACTATTATATCCGTCGGACCCGATCGACGACCGAACCGGAACTGCTAACGGTCGGTGCCACGTCCCTCCGATAACGCACCCCGTCTCCCGGACCATGAGCCTGACACGCCGGATCCGCGATTTCCTGACCGACGGCGACGGCCGCCTCCCGCCGGGACTGACCCTCCTGTCCGCGGCGATCGCCGCGACGATGATGTTCCCGCTCGCGTGGCTGGTGATCGAGGCCGTCACCGTCGAGCGAGCGCGGGCGATGGACCTCCTGTTCAGCGCCGGGACCGCCGAGGTGCTGCTCAACAGCCTGCTGCTAATGGGCGGCGTCACGGCGTTCTCGATCCTGTTGGGGGTCCCGCTGGCGTATCTCACCGCTCGCACCGACCTCCCCTTCCGTCGGTTCTGGTCGGTCGCCGCCGCGCTCCCGCTCGTCGTGCCGAGCTACGTCGGCGCGTTCGCGTTCGTCTCCGCGTTCGGCCCCCGAGGCGAGTTCCACGACGTGCTCGCGCCGCTGGGGGTCGAGCGCGTCCCGGAGATATACGGGCTCTCGGGGACGATCCTCGTCATCACCCTGTACACGTACCCGTACGTCTACCTGACGACGCGAGCGGCTCTCCTCTCGTTCGACACGACGCTGATCGAGGCGGCCCGCACGCTGAACCACGGTCGGATCGGGGCGTTCCGCCGGGTGACGCTCCCCGTGATCCGGCCGGCGATCGCCGCCGGGTCGCTGCTGGCGGCGCTGTACGCGGTCTCCGACTTCGGCACGCCCTCCATCATGCGGCTGCCGGTGTTCACCCGGCAGATATACGTCGAGTACAACGCGTTCGGCCGGGACTACGCCGCGCTGCTCTCCCTCCAACTGCTCGGGGTCGTGCTCGTCGTGCTCGCGTTGGAGTGGCTGGTCCGGTCGGACCGGGACGCCCACGGCGACGACGCGGGCACCACCGACCGACCGGTGAGCCTCGGCCGGTGGCGGTGGCCGGCGACGCTGTTGCCCGCGTCGGTGGCCGGGGTCGCGCTCCTCGTCCCGCTCTGGATCCTCCTGTTGTGGCTCGTGCGCTCGGAGGCCGGCCGGCGCCCCTCGATGGCGTTCGAGCCGATCCAGGTCGTCAACAGCGTCTCGGTCGCCGCCGCCGCCGCGGTCGCCGCCGCGCTGGCGGCGATCCCCGTCGCGTACTTCGCCGCGAACCACGACTCGCCGCTCGCGACGCTGTTCGAGCGGGCCACGTACGTGGGGTTCGCCGTTCCCGGGATCGTGTTAGCGCTCGCGCTGGTCTACTTCGGCTCCGGGTACGTCCCGTGGATCTACCAGACCCTCCCGCTGCTCGTGTTCGCGTACGTCGTCCGCTTCCTGCCGCAGGTGGTCGGCTCGACGCGGACCGCGATCCTCGGGGTCGACCCCACGCTCGTCGAGGCCGGCCGAACCCTCGGCGAGTCCTCGATGGGGGCGTTCCGCCGCGTGACGTTCCCGCTCACGCGGTCCGGGATCGTCGCCGGCGCCGCCCTCGTCTTCCTCACGACGATGAAGGAGCTGCCCGTGACGCTCATTCTCCGTCCCTCCGGGTTCGAGACGATCGTCACGCAGATCTGGCGCGCGCAGGAGGACGCCCTGTACCAGTACGCGGTCGTCCCAACGCTCATTCTGCTCGTCATCTCCGGGCTCTCGATGGTCGTCATCCTCGCGCAGGAGGGCGGCAGAGAGGGGCTCTGAGCACGGACGGAGAGCGGGCTCGCGGGAGCGACGCGGATCGACCGACGCGTACTTACCGGCCCGCGTCGACTCGCGTGTATGCTCGATGACTCGACCGTGCTCGTCACGGGCGGCGCGGGGCTCGTCGGGAGCCACCTCGCGGCCCGGCTCCTCGACCGCGGCGCGACCGTCCGGGTCGCCGACGACCTCTCGAAGGGCGACCGTGACCGGGTCCCCGACGGCGCCGACTTCGTCGAGGCCGACCTGACCGAGCCGGGTGACGTCGCCGAGGCGGTCACCGGCGACCTCGATATCGTCTTCCACTTCGCCGCGTACACCGACACGAACTACGACGACGACCGGGAGCTGTTCGAGGACAACACGGCGATGACGTACAACGTCCTCGAACGCATGCACGAGGTCGACGTCGACCGGCTCGCGTTCACCTCCTCCTCGACGGTGTACGGCGAGGCGCCCCGCCCGACGCCCGAAGATCACGGTCCCCTCGAACCGATCTCCATCTACGGCTCCTCGAAGCTCGCCGACGAGGCGCTGATCTCCACGCACGCCCACTCGTACGGGGTGCAGTCGTGGGTGTTCCGCTTCGCGAACATCGTCGGCCCGCACCAGCGCGGCAACGTGATCCCCGACTTCATCCAGAAGCTCGACGACGACCCTACCAGTCTGGAGATCCTCGGCGACGGCCGGCAGGAGAAGTCGTACATGCACGTCTCGGAGTGCGTCGACGCCATCCAGTACGTCGTCGAGCGCGCCGACGAGGACCTAAACGTCTACAACCTCGGGACGCGAACGACCACGTCGGTCACCGACATCGCCGACATCGTCGCCGACGAGCTCGGCGTCGACCCCGAGTACGCGTACACCGGCGGCGACCGCGGCTGGACCGGCGACGTGCCGAAGATGCGCCTCTCCATCGAACGGCTCGTCGACCTCGGCTGGGAGCCGTCGATCGAGAGCGACGAGGCGGTCCGGCGGAGCGCGCGCGAACTGATCGACGAGATCGTGGAATAGGGAGCGGTCGGTTCGGCTCCGTCGAAATATTCAGTCGATGGTGGGTCGTTGAGATGATGCTGAATACAGGGCGCGGGCCGTGTTTAGACGCTAAGAATATTGCCTGAACGGCGGGATTTCGAGGAAGTGAAGCGAGCAGAGTTCGATGTGCCTTCGAAACTCGCCCGCTTCACCGACCGATGTGTGGCTTTGTCTCAAAAAGCTGTCGGGAGTGAC
>NZ_NHPF01000158.1:0-35769 GCF_002252925.1 Halorubrum sp. Ea8 | reverse complement strand
ACCTCGCGGAGGTCCGGGTCGGTCTGGTCCGGCTCCTCGCGCTCGCCGTGCTCCTCGGCGCCGAGCTCTCGAACTCGAACCCCTCGTCGGCCGGGCGGCACGTCGAGAGCACCCACCACAGGGCGCCGACCGGGAAGCCCATCGCCCCGGCGACGACGCCGGCGGCGAGCCTCGACCCGGTGTCCCGGTAGACGAACCCGGCGATCGCGAGGAGGAGGACGGCGAACGCCGCGAGCGCCGGGGGCTCGCGGAGGAACTCGTAGCACGCCGGCGGGACGGAGAGGGCGGTCCCGCCGCTCGGGGCGGCCGACGCGCCGACGTCGCCGCTCTCCCCGCTCGGTCCCCCGCCGGCGCCGGCGCCGCCGATCCCGCCGCCGCCGAGGCTCACGGCGGAGTCGAGCGTCGCCGCGGCGACGCCGAGCGCGACGACCGCGAGGAGCGCGAGGAGGGCCGCAGCGAGGGTGTCCCGCTTCACGTCCGTGGATACGCCGTACCGAACGAATAGCTTTCGGCGAGCGCGGGGACCGTCGACGACGCGGCGGGTCGGTGCGACGGCCCCGGACCGGCCGGGCCGCTTCAGTCCGCCGACCCGTCCACGACGTCGTCGAGCGGGGTGGTCGGGAACAGCCCGTCGACGTCCGGGTCCGGGTCGACGAGGCGGTAGCGGACGCCGTCGCGCTCGACGACCCCCGCGTCGGCGAGGTGGTCGAGGTGCGCGAACGCCTCGCCGGGCCCGTGGAGCACGTGGATGTCGACCAGGTCGCCGAACAGCGCCGCCGACACCTCCCACGCCGTCGCGGGGCCGCCGTCGGCGAGGACGTCGAGCACGCGCCGCGTCCGGTGGCGGTGGTGATCGAGGATCGTCGCGGCCCGCCGGCTCGGGTCGTCGATCCGCTCGCGGTGGCCCGGGTGCGCCGCGTCGAAGTCCCGCTCGACGATCCGCGCGAGGCTCCGGCCGTACGCCGCGAGCGGCGCGTCGACCCGGACGTCCGCGCCGCCGACGTTCGGGGTATACTGGGGGAGGAGCGCGTCGCCGGCGAACAGCTCCTCGGGGGCCGCGGATCCCTTCCGCGGCTCCCGACCGCTTCGCCCGACCGGCTCGTGGTCCGGGGCCTCGCGCGGGTCGAATGCGAACCCGGCGAGCCCGGCGGTGTGCCCCGGCAGGTGGACGGCCTCCAGGGCCACGCCGCCGACCTCGACGACGTCGCCGTCGGCGATCGTCGTCACCTCCGCGGGGCGGCCGCTGAGATCGGTTCCCACCGCGTCGAAGAAGTCGCGCAGGCGCTCTTGGTCCGCCTCGGGGAGCCCCCATCGGTCGAACGTCTCGCGCTGGAGGTCGGGGTCGGCCGCGAGCGGCGTCTCCGTCCCGTCGACGAGGGGCGCGTCCGCCTCGTGGACGTACACGTCGGCGTCGCCCGCGGCCTGGATCTCGCCGGCCAGCCCCGCGTGGTCGGGGTGCCAGTGCGTCAAGGCGATCGCGTCGATGTCGTCGAACGCGACCCCGTGTTCGGCGAGCCCGGCTTCCAGATCGGCGCGGACGTCCGGGAGCGCGACGCCGGTGTCGACCAGCGCGGTCGTCTCGCCGTCGAGCAGGTAGACGTCGTTCGCGCCCTCGAACACCGTGTTGCCGAGCTGGATCAGCTTCACACCCTCCCGTCGTCGGGCGCGCATTTGAGGGTTGCCTCCGCGGAACCCTCGGCGATCGACCCTCCCGCTTCGGGCGCCTCAGTCCGGCACGTCGACGCCGGTAAACTCGAAGCGGGCGCCGCCGTCGGCGCTCTCGGTGACGCCGACGTCCCAGCCCTGGGTCGCCGCGACGCTCTCGACGATCGCGAGCCCGAAGCCGGTCCCGTTCTCCCCGGTCGAGTGTCCCGTCTCGAACACCGCCTCGCGGTCGCCCTCGGGGATCCCGGGGCCGTCGTCGGCGACGTGGAACCCCCCGTCGAGGTCGCCGACCGTGACCGTGACGTCGTCGCCGGCGTGCTCGACCGCGTTTCGGACGAGGTTCTCGAACAGCTGCCTGAGCCGGCTCCGGTCGGCGCGGACCGCGCGGTCGGTCTCGACCCGCAGCGTCGCGTCGCCGGTCTCGACCCCCTCCCAGCACGCCTCGACGAACTCGCGGAGGGGGATCCGCTCCGCGTCCTCGGCGCCGTCGCCGTCGCGGGCGAGGGACAGGAGGTCCTCGATGAGCGTCTCCATCCGCTCGTGGGCGTCGGCGACGGCCTCGAGGTGCTCGGAGTCGCGTTCCTCGCGGGCGAGCTCCAGCCGCCCCCGCGCGACGCTGAGCGGGTTCCGGAGGTCGTGCGAGACGATGCTGGCGAACTCCTCCAGTCGCTCGTTCTTCTCTCGAAGCGTCTCCTCGCGGCGCTTCCGCTCGCGGACGTCCCGGATGACGCCGACGCGGTTCAGACCGTCGCCGTCCTCGCCCGTCACTAGGCTGAAGCGCATCTCGACCGGGAACCGCTCGCCGTCCGCGGTGAGAAAGTCGTACTCGACGACGCCGGTCTCGCGGTCGCCCGCCGCCATCTCGCGCCGGACCCGTCTGGCCTCCTCCGCCGTCTCCTCGGTGACCCAGTCGTAGATCTCGGTTCCGACCAGCTCATCGCGGCTCACCCCCTTCATCTCCGCGTAGCGCTCGTTGACGTACGCGATGGTCCCGTCGGGGCGCACGGCGTACACGGCGTCGTCCAGCGAGTCGAGGACCGTCTCGTACCGCCGTATCTCCTCGCCCCGGGGTGACCGTTCAGTCATGGCTCCTCTCGTCCGTTCGTTTCAGCCGTTCACTAATAAATGGGCCGTCACGGTCGTCCGCTCGGGTCCGCTGCGGCCTCGCCGCCGGAGCGGTGCGGTTCGGGCGCTGACGCGGTGCGGTTCGGGCGCCGACGCGGTGCGGTTCCGGTGCGTTTTCGGCGTCTCGCGCCTACCCGACCGCATGGAGTATCAACCGGGCGTGTGCAACATCGGACCGGCCCAACAGCGACGGCGGCTCCTCCTCGGCGTCGTTTCGTTCCTCCTCGCGATCACCCTCGTCGCCGCCGTCGTCGCGGTCGGATGGCCGCGCTGGACGCTGCTCGCCGCGGTCTTCCCCCTGTACGGCGCCGCGATGGGATACTTCCAGTACCGCGAGCGGTTCTGCGTCGGGTTCGCCGGTATCGGCGTCTTCGACGTCGGCGACGGCACCAACCAAGTCCTCGACGAGGCGGCGCTGGCGGCCGACCGGAAGCGCGCGGTCCGGCTGAACGCGAAGTCGCTGTCGGTCGGCGTCGTCGGCGCGGTCGCGGTCTACGGTGTGGCGATCGTCGGTTTATAACCAAACCGCGGATCGGTTCGTATTCGGTACCGGATCGTCGCCGTCGGCGTGAGCAGCTTCGGAGCTTCCAGCGTTCATTTATAACTCGTTGCCGGCGCGGCGAACGCCGCCAAAGCCCGGCCGCTCGTTTTTAAATACCGTCTGATGGGAAGACGGAAAACGCCTCCCAAGCCCCAGTCGCGAGGACTCGCGCGGCGTGGTGCGCTCCTCGCTCAGTCGCTACCGCTCCTTCGCTGCGGTGCTTACTGCGCCGTGCTTCGTCCTCGCGACAGCGAGGCGCTTCGCGCCTCTGGCAGCCGGCGGCGAAGCCGCCGGCGACTGCCCCTTTGAGTCCCACCCGCCCGCACCGCCGGAAGACGTTCCTGCTCGCTTCGCTGCGCGGGCTGCGACTTCCGTGCTCCCGCTCGCTCCGCTCGCGGGACCGCAACCGCCGCCTCACACCTCCCCAGCCTCGTCACCGGCGCTACGCGCCGGTTGCAAGCGAGAGCTTTGCTCTCGCCCTGTCGCTGGCGCCGACGGCGCCAGCGACTCCCTCGCGCGGCGCTCCTCGCGGGCAGATTGCCCGCTCGGAGGCGCGCGCCACCGCGACAGCACCGGCGAGCCGCGTCGTCGCCGAAGTCGATCGAGATCGCACGAACGTGCACATAGAAAAGCATTAGAACGGGCTCGATAACCACGTAAGTGAATGAGTCTCTCCGAACCGGACCGCGAGCTCGTGGTGGCCGAGCTCGGTCGGGAGCCGACGACCGCCGAGGCCGCGCTGTTCGAGAACCTCTGGAGCGAGCACTGCGCGTACCGCTCCTCGCGGCCGCTGCTGTCGGCGTTCGAGAGCGAGGGCGACCAGGTCGTCGTCGGTCCCGGCGACGACGCGGCCGTCCTCGCACTGCCCGAGCCGGACGCCGCCGACGCCCCCGCGGCCGACCGCGACGACGACGACTACGGCGACCAGTACGTCACCTTCGGCGTCGAGAGCCACAACCACCCCTCCTTCGTCGACCCGTTCGACGGGGCCGCCACGGGGGTCGGCGGCATCGTCCGCGACACCATGTCGATGGGCGCGTACCCGATCGCCTTACTCGACTCGTTATACTTCGGCGGCTTCGACCGCGAGCGCTCGCGGTACCTCTTCGAGGGCGTCGTCGAGGGGATCTCCCACTACGGCAACTGCATCGGCGTCCCCACCGTCGGCGGCAGCGTCGCCTTCCACGGCGGCTACGAGGGGAACCCCCTCGTCAACGTCGCCTGCGTCGGCCTCACGAACGAGGACCGACTCGTGACCGCGACGGCCAAGGAACCCGGCAACAAGCTCGTCCTCGTCGGCAACGCCACCGGCCGCGACGGGCTCGGCGGCGCGTCGTTCGCCTCCGAGGACCTCGCCGAGGACGCCGAGACGGAGGACCGCCCCGCGGTGCAGGTCGGCGACCCCTACGCCGAGAAGCGGCTGATCGAGTGCAACGAGGCGCTCGTGGACGAGGACCTCGTCCTCTCCGCCCGCGACCTCGGCGCGGCCGGGCTCGGCGGCGCCTCCTCCGAGCTCGTCGCGAAGGGCGGGCTCGGCGCCCGCATCGACCTCGACCGCGTCCACCAGCGCGAGCCGAACATGAACGCGACCGAGATCCTGCTCGCCGAGAGCCAGGAGCGGATGTGTTACGAGGTCGCCCCCGACGACGTCGAGCGCGTCGCGGCGCTCGCCGACCGGTTCGACCTCGGCTGCTCGGTCATCGGCGAGGTGACCGACGGGAACTACGTCTGCGAGTTCGCCGGCGACGGTGAGGCGTCCGAGTCCGAGACCGTCGTCGACGTCGACGCCGAGTACCTCGCCGACGGCGCGCCGATGAACGACCTCGCGAGCGAGACCCCCACGCCGGCCGACCGCGACCTCCCCGACCCCGAGCCCGCGCTCGCCGACGCGGTCGAGGCGGTCGTCTCGGCCCCGTCGACCGCGAGCAAGCGCTGGGTGTACCGCCAGTACGACCACGAGGTCGGCGCCCGGACCGCGGTGAAGCCCGGCGACGACGCCGCGATCATGGCGATCCGGGAGACGGCGGCGGACGGCGAGGGGGAAGCCGGTGACGACGCCGCCCCGGCCGACGCCGACGAGCGGGGGGTCGGGCTCGCGCTCTCCTCGGGCGCGAACCCGAACTGGACGTCGGCCGCCCCGTACGAGGGCGCCCGCGCGGTCGCGCTGGAGAACGCGACCAACCTCGCCGCGAAGGGCGCGGTCCCGCTCGCGGCGGTCGACTGCCTCAACGGCGGCAACCCGGAGAAGCCCGACGTGTACGGCGGCTTCGAGGGGATCGTCGACGGGCTCGCAGACGCCTGCGCCGCGCTCGACACCCCGGTCGTCGGCGGGAACGTCTCGCTGTACAACGACAGCGTCGAGGGGCCGATCCCGCCGACGCCGACGCTCGCGCTGATCGGGACGAAGCGCGGCTACGACGCGCCGCCGGCGGCCCTCGACGCCGACCGCGCGGCCGACTCCGAGCTCCTCCTCGTCGGCGCCGGCGGGGACGCCCTCGGCGGCTCCGAGTACCTCGCGCAGGCGGGCGGGACGGACCGGTTCCCGGACCTGCCGGACGCCGACGCCGGCGCCCGCGGGCTCGCCGACCTCGTCGCGTCGCTCGCGGCGGTCGCCCGCCACGAGTCGACGCTGGCGACCCACGACGTGAGCGACGGCGGACTCGCGGTCGCGCTCGCCGAACTGGTCACCGACGCGGCCGGCGTCGACGCGACGCTCCCCGACCGGGTCGCGGCGTTCGACGAGACGCCCGGTCGCCTCGTCGTCCAGACGACCGACCCCGAGGGCGTCGCCGAGGCCGCGGGCGACCTCCCCGTCCACCGCCTCGGCGAGGTGACGACGGACGGGACGCTCTCGCTGTCGGTCGGCGACGAGTCGACGGCGCTCGACGCCGACGCGATCCGGGAGCTCCGCGGCGTGATCGAGCGCGAGCTGGCCTGACGACGGGCCGTCGACCCTCCGGCGTCCCCGATTTTCGTCCGGCGAAAGCGAGCGATACGCTTTTAGGCCTTCCTAAAATACGTAGGGGCAACCAGGGGACGCCGGCAGGCTCGGCGCCCGATTCACCGATGGCTCAGACACAATCAGTCGGAACGAAGCGATCGAGCGCGACGGAGAGCGGATCGCCCGCGGACCCGTCGCCCGATCCGGTGTTGTCGCTGTCGGACGTGACCAAGGAGTTCGGGCCGGAGACCGCCGTCGACGGGGTCTCGCTCGACGTCGAGCCCGGCGAGCTCCTCACCTTCCTCGGCCCCTCCGGCTGCGGGAAAACGACGACGCTCCGGACCATCGCCGGACTGGAGGAGCCGACCGAGGGGCAGATCCGGCTCGGCGGCGAGACCGTCGCCGGCGACGGCGCGCTCGTCGCGCCGGAGCAGCGCGACGTCGGCATCGTCTTCCAGAACTTCGCGCTGTTCCCGCACCTCACCGTCCGCGAGAACATCGCCTTCGGGCTCTCCGACGCCGACGAGGCGGCGACCGCGGCGCGCGTCGACGAGCTGCTCGAGCTCGTCGAGATGACCGACCACGGCGAGAAGACGCCCGACCAGCTCTCCGGCGGGCAGAAGCAGCGGGTCGCGCTCGCGCGGTCGCTCGCCCCCGAGCCCGAGGTGCTCCTGCTCGACGAGCCGTTCTCGAACCTCGACGTCCGGCTCCGCGTGGAGATGCGCGAGGAGGTCCGCCGCATCCTGAAGGAGGCCGGCGTCACCGCCGTCTCCGTCACCCACGATCAGGAGGAGGCGCTCTCCATCTCCGACCGCGTCGCCGTCATGAACGAGGGGAAGATCGAGCAGGTCGGCCGCCCCGAGCAGGTGTTCGAGCGCCCCGAGTCGAAGTTCGTCGCCTCCTTCCTCGGGCGGGCGTCGTTCCTCGAGGGCGAGCTCCGCGACGGGAAGGTCGAGACCGGCATCGGCCGGTTCGACGCTGTCACGCTGGAGGGGTACGACACCGTCTACGACGGCGCGCCGGTCGACGTTTTGGTGCGCCCGGACGACCTCCGGGCGACGCCCGCGAGCCCCGAGCTGGCCGACGGCGTCATCGTCTCGCGGCAGTACGTCGGCCCCTCGTTCGTCTACCGGGTGGAGCTGGAGACCGGCGACACGGTCCACTGCCTCCACAACCACGTCGAGGAGTTCGGGCTCGACGAGCCCGTGAGCCTGGAGCTCACCGCCGACCACCCGCTGGCGTGGTACCCGCGGTAAGCGCGTCGCTGGCGGCGGTTCGTCCTATCTGTTAAAACCGGAGCGACCCGTGCTGCTTAGAAGCTGAACAGGAAGGGGAGGACGTACGCGACCAGCAGACCGACGAGGGTGACGGCCGCGCCGATGCCGACCTCGCGGCTGCCGAACTCCTGCATGGGGGCGGTCACGCGTTCGTCCGGGTCGGGTTCGTGGGAGTGGTCGTCCATGTGCGAAGGTCAGTACGGCGGACATATAAGCGCATCTGAACCGGGCGGTGGATGCGACGCCCGATCGCGGAGTTCTCGGCGGGTCCGTCGGGGAGATTTATCAGACGCCGTGTTGACCGACACGTATGACGGGCGTCGAACTCACCGATCGCGGGCTCGTCGTCGACCGCGAGCCGAACCGGCTCGACGAGCTCGCTGTCGGGTTCTCCGAGATCCTCTCTCGGCTCGACATAGACCACGTCTTCGTCGCCGGCTACGTCGCGATCCTCGCCGGCCGGTCGCGGTCGACCGAGGACATCGACGTGTTCATCGAGCGCTGTTCGGTCGAGCGGATCGACGGGCTCGTCGCCGAGCTGGAACGCGAGGGGTACTGGGGACCCGCGATGCCCCTCTCCGAGATGCACGGGAACCTCTCCAACGAGACGAACATCTGGGTCGCGCCCGACGGCGAGATGACGCCCCACCTCGAAGTGAAGTTCCCGAGCGACGAGTTCGACGACGCGTCCCTCGCGAACGCGGTGGACGCGCACGTCGGCGGCCACACGGTCCCCATCG
The DNA here is from genome assembly GCF_002252925.1 of Halorubrum sp. Ea8. Taxonomy (NCBI): domain Archaea; kingdom Methanobacteriati; phylum Methanobacteriota; class Halobacteria; order Halobacteriales; family Haloferacaceae; genus Halorubrum; species Halorubrum sp. Ea8. The sequence continues at coordinate 27,480 of NZ_NHPF01000158.1, read as the reverse complement.
GGCCGCTCGAACTCCAGATCGCGTACAAGCTCTCGCTCGGCGGTCGCACCGACCTCGAGGATGCCGCGCACCTCTACACGGTCTTCGGAGAAACGCTTTCCCGCGACCGACTCGAAACGTGGGTCGAACGACTCGACGTCGAGGAGCGCTATGAGCGACTCACGAACGCCTGAGGAGGACTCGGCCGAAGCCGACGACGACCCCGAGCGACCGCCCCGCTACGAGCAGGTGATCCGGTGGGCCGAATATATAAACGAACAGCCGCCAGAGGTGTGGGGACCACAGCAGAACGCGGTCGTGAACGGACAGATCGAGAGCGCGCAGGCGGTCGACGTGAGCGCCGAGGACAGAAAGCGAATTCGGGAGTTCGCGGACGAGACGTTGCGGGCGGAAGGTGAGACCGATGAGAAAAATCACAACGAGGAGTAGGTCGACATCCGAACTCAGCCGTAGGGTATCTCGTCGATGTCCGCTTCGTCGGTCGCGACCCCGGAACTGACTCGGCCGCGCCGCATTCGTTCCTTTTCCTCCTCTGATAGCGGGAGTGACGATGCCATATCGAGGCCTCTCTCACGAGCCGTAATAGTCGTTACTCGAACGACTCCAACTTCCCGACGATCTTCGTGTACACGTCCGGCGCCACGTACCAGCCGTGATCGATCATCGCGTCGATGGCGTCACGGCCCTCCACCGTCGACAGCGCGCCGTCCCTCACGGCGGCGAGAACGACGTACGCGGTCCCGCGCGTCTCGACGTCCTCCACTTCGGCCGCGGAGCGTCCGGCCGACTCGTCCATCGCGGCGACGGCGTCGCGGGCGTCCGCACAGCCGAGCACCGCGGCGTCGGCGTCGCTCAATCCCGGATGTTGCGCGAGCCGCGTCGCGACCGTCGAGTCGTCGGTGTCGACCGCGACGACGTCGACGAGGCCGTCCTCCACGGCGCGCTCGATCCGGCGCGCGTCGTCGTATCCCTGCTCGACACCGGTCGTTACGACTTCTCGGTAGACGGCCTCCGGGACGACTCGCGGTTCGTCCAGCGCCTCGATGACACCGAGCCGGTCCGCCTTCGCGAGGTAGATCAGCGGCGTCGCGTCGAACACCCAGCTCACAGCTCGTCGAGGTCGGCTTCGAGGTGGTCGGCCGAGACCCACGCGTCGTCCGCTTCTTCGACGAGGTCGGCGAACTCCCAGACAGAGACGCCGGCGAGGTCGGCGGCCTTCGCGAGCGACACCTCACCGTCGGCGAACCGTTCGAGCGCGCGCTCGGTGCGCCACTCGTCGAGGCCCTCGGAGAGAAGCTTTCGGACCGCCGTACTCCGGTCGAGGCGTTCCGATTCGAGGTACGCCTCGAGTTCGGCTTCGAGGTCGTCCGGGACGCGAGTGGAGATGGTGGGCATAGCGTATACTATGTGTACGATGTATTCATAGGTTTCGACCGGCGGCGATCCAGCGATCGCGTTGGCCGCCATCGATGTCACCGCACGCCGGCCGGCGGAGATGGACGCGGTCTTGCGAGCCGCCCGAAGGATTATACGGATATCGGGCCTATTCCGTCGCATGACTTTGATCGTCCGGGACGAGGCGATTCGCTCCGGCGAGCCGCGCGTGGAGGGGACGCGGATCACCGTGCGCGATATCAAGCGGCGCGTGATCGACGCCGATGAGGATCCGCACGTCGTCGCGGGCGAGTACGATATCTCGATGGCCGACCTCTTCGGCGCGCTCGCGCACTACTACGAACACCGCGACGCGTTCGAGGGCGACGAGCGGGAGGCCGAGCAGACACGTCGCGACGGCGAGCGACGGACGCGCACCCTCGTCGACGAACTCCGCGGTGAAAATCCGGAATCGACAGAGGACGCGGCGTAGTCGTGTCTCGGATTCTCGCCGACGCGAACGTCCCTGAGGAGTACGTCTCCGCGCTCCGAGGCGACGGGCACGACGTGGTATACTCCCGAGAGATATCCGAACTCGGCCCGGAGGCGACCGACGACGCGATCGCGGCGTACGCCGAATCCGAAGCGATGGCGATCATCACGACCGACGTGAAAGACTTCGCTGATCGAGACGCCGCCGTCCCGGTCTTCGTTGCACCGCAGGACATGACCGGTGGGGCCGTCCGTGCAGCGGTCGCACGCGTCGAGGCGTTGCCGTTCGATCCGGCGGAGACGGACCCCGTCTGGCTCTCGGCGCTGTGACCACCGTTCACTCGACTGACTCTCGCTTTCGGACGATCTCCGCGTACGGGTCCGGCGAGACGTACCAGCCGTGGTCGATCGTCGCGTCGATCGGCTCGCGTCCATTTTTAGCGGATAACCTCCCTCGCTTCACCGCCGAGAGGAAGATGTACCCGGTCCCGCGCGTCTCGACGCTCTCGACCGCGGCCGCCGAGCGCCCAGCTGTCTCGTCCATCACCGCGACCCCGTCGCGCGCGTCGACACACGCGGGCACCAGCGACGTCGGTGTCCCTCAGTCCCGAGTGCCGGTCCAGTCGCGTTGCGACCGCAGAGTCGTCGAGGTCGACCTCGACGACGTCGAGGCGCCCGCCCTCGACCGGCCGTTCGATCCGGCGCGCATCCTCGTAGCCCGCTTCGATCTCCTCTGTCACGACCTCGTGGTACACCAGCCGGGGGACGAGTCGAGGGTCGGAAAACGTCTTGACGACGCCCAGCCGTTCCGCTTTCGCGAGGGAGGTCAGTGGGATCGCGTCGAAAACCCGGGTCATAGGTCGTCGAGATTGGCTTCGAGGTGGTCGCCCGAGACCCACGCGGCGTCGGCCTCCTCGACCAGCCGCGCGAACTCCCAGACCGACAGGTTCGCGAGGTCGACGGCCCTTGTGAGCGAGACCTCGCTGTCGGCGAATCGGCTGAGCCGTTCCGATTTGAAATATGACTTGAATTTAGGTTTGAACCCATTAGGTATGTGGGCAATTGTAATAAATATTTTGTATAATATATGGGATTTCACAGAAAATCTACCTGTTATCACTCCACACTCTGCAAACTCTGTCTGAAGCAACCACCACACCTTCTAAGACAACTGAGTCAAGAACAGATCGTCCAGAAAGTCAGCCGCATCATGCATCACATAAACTCTGTACGGCGTAATAAAAAAAGAAATGCTCACACACAGCAAATTTGGTATATTATCAGCTATTATATCAATCGCTTGACTGAGTCCGCCCAGAGACCTCAATAGTCAATACCCCACTAAGATCAATATCCCCATCCTCTAGATTTTCAGTGGTGTGACCCCTAGTATCGACCTTTACAATAACCGGCCACGTCTCTCCCGAATCGAAAATCATCCCGTCAGACATATCTCTCGTTCTCACCGGTTCGGCATTGGCGCCGTAGTTCGGGGCATCCAGTAGCTTTGGATAACCTCCATCACGGTACACCGTGAATTCGATGTCTGAACTCTCACCATCGTCCTCAACCCAACCAGCATTATTGAGTGAGTACGTGAATTCTATATTTTCGTAGTTGGATTCGTCATTGTTCACTAACGCAAACGCGTAGTTGCTGTTCGGGTTGTCAGGATCTCCCCAAGTATACTCTGAATTAGGGTTGATTCCCTCTCCTTCGTCGCCAGTAAGAGACAGTTCAATTTCTCCATTTTCGTTCTGAGAGATATCTGGAACATCACCCGCAACTAACCCAATCTGTGCATTTGCGTCGGTCTCCACACCAGCATTAACAGTACGCTCACCCAGAGACGCACTGGTAAACGCACCAGTACCCACCGCAGCCGAAGTACCTGTTGCCAATGCACCTGCGCCGATCATGAATTTGCGTCGTTCCATGGTTGGTCTACCTCTGTTTCCGCATGCGACCCGTGTTCAAGGACACGAGACATCCCGTGTCGCCCGAGGTCGCTCTACTACATCCATGGAACGTATCCCATATCGTTATGAGTCGACAGATGATGTTCTGGGGTTCTGAAGGCTCTACAGGGCGATCCTGCTTCGATTCAAGCACAGTCTGTTCGTTTCTGGTGGTCCCTTCGACAGCGATAAACCAGTTCGAATCCCGTTTCGGCCAGAAGGATCTGCACCCTCGGGCTCCGTCCGAACCTGATGCTACCGATTTTAGCGCGGCTGATAGATCTCGGCTAATTACTCAACAGCTCGGCGCCTCGTCTACGACGACGCCGTCGCCACTGTTGGAACCACTGAATTCGCACGCACCCGCGTCCCAGCCCGGATGTTGATAGATATCGCCGTCCACTCCGACCGCGACGACCCATCCATCGAATCCTTCGTTCTTTCCTGCTTCGACGTCTGCTGATTCTTCCTCTACAGAGGGGTCCTCCGCAGCATTCCCGTTCGGGATGCGATACACATCGATCTCGACGGTGTCTCCGTTCTGACTCTGATTCCCGACGTTGATCGTCCCCTTACCGTTAAATCGGACGAGGCTGGCGGTTCCGTCGTCTTGTGTGACTTGGAACCGACGCGTGTCGGAGTCACCGAACACTTTCGCGGAGACGCCTGCGCCTTCAACGCTGACCGTGACGGCGACATTCACTTCGTCCTCGGCGGACAGATTCGGGTCCGCGGTGACCGTCTTTGATTCGCCGGCCTCGAACGTACCATCCGGTACGTTCGGCTCTCCGAAGTACTCGCTTCCGTCGTCGATGGTGGCGTCGACAATCTCAATCTTCTGAGCGAACTGGTTCTCCACGGTCACTAGATCGACCGTCCCGTCGTCGTTCGCGTCGTCTGGCAGGGTCCGATCACTCGACCGGTAGCCCACAAATGCCCGTTCGTCGTTTACCACGTTCACCTCCACACCGCGCTCGGCCTCCATACTGCTGAACGCGCCGGTGCCGACGCTCATCGCGCCGGAACTCGCGCCGCCGAGCAACAGGATGAGGTTCCGTCGTTCCATGTGCGGTGGGATCTCACACTTCGTTCACGTCGTCCGACGTGTTCCGACCGTATGGTTATGCGCTCCCGGAAGATCGGAAACCGCTCCCTGAAACGCCCGTCTCAGGTCAGTTCCGGGGGATCGTCGGGTTCGCCGACCTTCATCTCCGCGGTGTAGTACTTGTGCGCCATCGCGGAGAACGCGAACGCCACGACGATCGCGACCGTCCACGCCATGTCTGGCAGGAGGACGAACGGCCACGCGCCGAGCCACACCGCGCCGGTGAGCGCCACGGCGACCCCCGACAAGCCGAGGTAGTAGTCGCTCCAGGGGATCTCCTTCCCCTCGACGACGTCCATATATAAATCGACGTTCTGCAGGGCCGGCGTCGGCTCGACGAGGCCGCGGTCCTTGTTGAACTCGACGACGCCCGCCTCGTCCATCTTCGGCAGGTGCGACTGCTGGAGCGCGGTGTAGACGCGCTTGCGCTCGTTGCCCGTGATCTCCGTCGTCTCGATCCCGTTCTCCCAGGCCGCGATCTGCTCCGCCATGTCGCCGATCGCGATCCGGTCGTCCTCCTCTCGTTTCAGCAGGTGCACCGCGAACCGCCGACGCTGGTTCGCCAGGACGTCGAACAGCTCGTCCTCGGACACCTCAGTCGTCGGTTCGACTCCTCCCCCGTCGATCTGTTGTGCCGACGCCATTGTCTGTCAGACACATATTCACAAGTCAACATAAATCCCGCGGTTATGATAATCAGAGAAACTTTCTCGCAGTTCATATAGTCTCCAGTGTGAATACGCTATTCGGGCGGTAAGGAGTCTTTGTGTACAAAAAACCAGATTTGCGCGGATCGACGTCGCGGCCCAATTCCGATCGATTTCTCATTTCTGTCAAATTCAGACGCGTTACAGCAGCAATCGTTGCCCGTTCATCACCAGCCTGAACGACCCGCGAACGAATCTCAGGTCCGGCCTGAAGCGATCATATCGTTGTTCAGGCGAGGGCGGAACCCGTCTGCGATGTCTTCAGTCTCCCCCCGAACCGTTTCTGGAAATTCATAACGATATGGGATAGTTCGCAAAGGCAATATGAAACGACGCCGCGTGCTTGCCCGACCGACGCGTGAGGATCGTGTGCAATCAGAACTGACGAATTGGACGGCATCGATGGAGATGACTCCAAGCGAGTTGAGAAAATGATTCAGACACCGCCAATCGGCGTAAACGCGCCCTACGGTAGTTAGTATGCCCACCGCCCGCCGCACCCTGACCCTCGCCCTCCTGCTCGTAGCTGCGGGGTCGCTCGCGTTCGCCACGGGCGCGGCGGTGGTTAACGACGACGCCGACACTTTCGCTGAGGACCGCCTCGCGGTCCAGCCGGCTGACGAGCCGAACGGGCGGTACGCCTACTTAAATGACGACGACGAGATCGCGATCGACGTCTCGGCGTCGAACCCGAACATCAGGGACCCCTCGTTCGACGGCGTCAACGTTGGAGCGACCGGAACCATCGACCGCGTGTTCTCGGTCACGTACACGGGCGACGAGTACGCGCACGTGTGGATCGAGTACGAGAGCGAGAACGTCACCTTCGTCGCCGACGGCGAGTCGATAGAGGGCAACGAGAGCAGCGTCACGCTCGCGCCCAACGAGACCGTCACGGTCGGCCTCGCGTTCGACACCCGAGACGCGACCGCCGGGACGCAGTTGGGCGCCGACGAGTTCAGGATCAACGCGACGCTCGCGGAGCCGAAAGACGCGACAGCGAGGGGCATATCGACCCGGAAGACGGGCGACGACGGCGGCCCGACCGTAACGACCACGTTGCCCGGCGCGGACCGCCGCGAGTTCACCGCGAGCGACGTCGGCCGCGGGGACACGGTCCGGTTCCGAGCCGACGGGATGCACCTCGACGGCGACAACGTCACGCTGGAGGGGATCGACCTGGCTGGCGTCCGGAACGAGCGCGTCGAGCTGGACGCCGCGGGGAGCCCGGACCCGTTCGCGGACGCGGGGCCGGTGTCGGCGCCGACCACGCCGCGCTCGATGGCGTACCTCGCGCTCGACCACGACTTCGCGCCCGACGCGGTCGACGAGATGACGGTCCGGTTCAGCGCGGATCCGGCGTACCTGAACGCGACCGGCACCGATCCCGAGGACGTGACGCTCTACCGGCGGACGGCGGCGGGCGCGTGGGAGGAGGTTCCGGTGGAGGTCGTCGACGACGACGTGGCCCGAATGCTGGGGCTTCCCGAGGACCGTGTCCACTTCCGCGCGACGACCGGGCCGTCTTCGACGTTCGCGGTCGCGGCGCACGCCCCCCGGTACGACGTGACCGAGGCGACGGTCGCGCCCGAGGCGACCGACCCCGGCGAGAACGTCACGGTCCGGACGACCCTGCGGAACGGCGGCGGCGCGGCCGGCGAGCGCACGGTGACGCTGACGGCGAACGGCACCCCGGTCGCGAGCGAGACCGTCGCGCTCGACCCGAACGAGACGGCGACGGTGGCGTTCGACGCGACGTTCGAGTCCCCCGGCGCCTACGACCTCGCGGTCGACGGGACGTCGGTCGGCGAGCGCCTCCTCGTCGGCGACCCCGCGAGCGACGACGCGGGGGGATCGGGCGACGAGTCGAACGCCGGTAGCGACGGGTCCGCCACCGTCGCCGGGACCACGGAGGAGCCGTTCGGGATCGATCCGGCGGACCTCGCCGGTCCGCTCGCGCTCGTGGTCATCGCCCTCGCCGCCCTCGCGCTCGTCCGCCGGATGCCGCGATGACCGGTCGGTCGTCGGGGGACGCCCTCGTTCGAACCGTCCTCTCGGGCGTCGGGTTCTCAGCGGTGAGACGCGCGCCGACAGGCCTTAACCGCTGGTCTGCGAGGTCCCGTCCGTGACCGCGCCACCGACCGACGAGCGCGACCGCGCCGCCGGCGCCGCGAGCGCCGACCGCGCCGCCGACCACGCCCTCCGCCGGGAGCTACTCGCGAGCGCCCGGGCCGTCGACCTGCTCGTCCTGCTCGCGGTGCCGGCGGTGCTGGTCGGCGTCTTCTCGCTCCCGGAGGCGACTCGCCGGTCGCTCGCGTTCGCGTACGCGGACCCGACCGTTCCGACCGCGTTCGCCGCGCACTACGTCCACCTCGACGCCGGCCACCTCGCCGGCAACCTCGCGGGGTACTGTCTCCTCGCGGGCGTCGGCTACGCGCTCGCGGTCTTCGGGGGCGCCCGCCGCTTCTTTTTGACCGCGCTGGCGACGTTGCTGCTGGCGTTCCCGCTCGTCCTCTCGGCGCTGAACCTCGCCGTGCCCCGAGACGCGGTCGGGTTCGGCTTCTCCGGGATCAACATGGCGCTCGCGGGGCTGCTCCCGCTGCTGCTCGGGACGTACGCCCGTGCGCGCTTCGCGCCGGGGGCCTCGCTCCGCGCGCTGCCCGCGGTCTTCTTCGCGCTCGTCGGCTGGATCGCGCTGCTCGCGCTCCCGGTCTCGGCGACCGGCCCGGGCATCGCCGGGCTCGCGACCGGCGTCGCCGGCGCGCTCCTCGCCGTCCTCTACGCGTCGAGCGCCGGGATCCCGATCCGCGAGACGGTCCGCGAGGGCGTCCGCACGGTCGCCTCGCGGCCGGGCGAGGGCGACCTGTTCGCCGTCGGCGCGGTCTTGGTCGTCGGCTATCCGGTCGTCGGCTTCCCGGCCGATCCGACCGGCGCGGGCAGCGTCGTGAACCTCTACGTCCACCTGCTGGGCTTCTGTCTCGCCTTCATCGGCCCGTTCGCGCTGCTCGCGGTCGGGGTGTTCGAGACGTGACCTCGCGACGCGGGATCCCGGGCCCGCGACCCGACGGGCGGCTTCCCGCCACGTCCTGCTCCGAACCCCGAACTTATAACGTGTCGATTACATTCCATGATCGGAAAGCCTCGCCGAACCGCGGCGGAACCGACGCTCGAGGCGGAACCGACGCCCGCGACGGAACCAACGCCCGCGGCGGAACCGACGCCCGCAGCGCGACGCCCGCGCCAACCCACGACACATGTCACCGAAACGCATCCTCTCGATAACGCTGCAGGTCGCGGTCGTCCTCGTCGTCCTCTCGCTGGTCGTCGGCCAGCTGCTCGGACAGCCGATCCTGCTCAGCTTCGTCGAGACCGGAAGCATGCAGCCCACGCTGGACCCCGGCGACGGGTTCGTGGCGATCCCCGCGCCGCTCGCCGGCGACGTCGGCGTCGGCGACGTGGTGACCTTCGACGCGCAGGAGATAGAGGGGGGCGGGCTGACCACCCACCGCGTCGTCGAGGAGACGGAACGGGGGTACGTAACGCGGGGCGACAACAACCCCTTCACCGATCAGGATGGGGGCGAGCCCGTGGTGCAGGACGCCGACGTGGTCGCGGTGGCGCTCCAGGTCGGCGGGAGCGTGGTCGTCATCCCCCACCTGGGCACCGTCGCGATGGCGATCCAGTCGGGGCTCGCCTCGGTCCAGACGTGGCTGGCGGTCACCTTCGGGGTCCGGTCGTTCCAGGGAACGCAGGGGTTGGCGTACATCCTCTTCGGGCTCTCGGCGGTCGCGTACGCGGCCGACTGGTACCTGACTCGAAACGCGCGCGAGACCCGCGAACGCGACCGCTCCCGCGACGACGGCACCTCCGTGTTCCTGATCGTCGCCGTGCTCGCGCTGGTGCTGATGGCGACCGCGACCGCGGCGATGGTCGTCCCGGCCGGCACGCAGGAGTACGGCGTCGTGAGCGCCGAGTTCGAGTCCGAGAACCCCACCGTCATCGAGCGCGGCACGAGCCAGGAGCTGGAGTACGTCGTCCCCAACTCCGGACTGGTGCCGGTGTACGCGTACGTCACCCCGGCGAGCCCCGGCGTCGAGGTCGAGCCACAGCGGCTCAGCGTCGAGAGCCGGGGCGAGGCGTCGACCACCGTGACGCTCACCGCCCCGCCGGAGACCGGCTACTACCGGCTGTTCGTCGCCGAGCACCGGTATCTCGCGGTGCTCCCGCGCGGCGTGATCGACGAGCTGTACGGCGTCCACCCGTGGGCGCCGATCGTCGCGATCGACGGCCTGCTCGGCGGCACCATCGCCGGGATCGGGCTCGTCCTGCTGCGCGGCGAGCCCGCGCGGATACGCTCCCGTGAATCGCGCGAGAAACCCCCGCTGTATCGCCGCCTCCTCCGCCAGATCTACAGGTGACCGAATGAGCTCCTCATCCCCAGACGAGAACCGACTCCGGCTCCGCGCGGTGTTAGACGCACAGTTCGCCGTGATCGTCGCGGTCTTGCTGATCGCGGCCGCCGTCGGCGGCGCGCTCGTCTACACGACCCACGTCGATCCCGGCACCGAGACCCGCGAGCGGACCGTCTCCTCGTTCACCGTCGAGACGGCGTACAACCACACCGCCGAGGTGACCGAGCCGAACTCGGTGTTCCAGATCGGGACCGTCCTCGACGACCGTACCACGTACTTCACGCGGATCGCTCCCGAACTCGACGTCGCCGTCGAGACGACGTACGCGGCCGCGTCCGCGTCGGACGTCGACGTGCGGTTCGACTCCGTCCTCGTCATCCGCAACGTCGGCGAGGACGGGAACGTCGTCTACTGGAGCGAGCGGGAGCCCCTGGCGTCGGAGACGGTCTCGGACGTGGACCCCGGGGGGACCGCGACGGCGTCGTTCGCGCTCAACAGCTCCGCGGTCGACGCGACCGCGGCCGAGATCGAGGAGGAGCTCGGCGCGTCGCCCGGGGAGACGGAGACGTTCGTCGTCACCGACGTGGCGGTCGAGGGAACGATCAACGGCGAGCCGACCTCGTACGCCCGGACGGTCCGGCTCGGAATCGACCACGGCGGCGACACCTACACCGTCTCCGACCCCGGCGTCCGGTCGGACACCTCGGACCGCACGGAGACGGTGACCGTCGATCAGAGCTACGGCCCCCTCCGGTCCATCGGCGGGCCGCTCCTGTTCGTGGTCGGCCTCGCCGGAGCCGGCGCGCTGGTGTACGCCCGAAGGGAGCGCGAGTTCGCGCTCACGCCCGCCGAGCGCGACTACCTCTCGTACAGGGACGACCGGTCCGAGTTCGCGGAGTGGATCACGACGTTCCGACTCCCGGCGTCCGTCCACGAGCGCCCCGAGGCGGAGGCGGAGAGCCTGCGCGACCTCGTTGACTTCGCCATCGACAACGACACCGGCGTCGTGGAGGACCCCGAGACGGGCGCGTACCACGCCGTGGCCGGCGATTTCGTCTACACCTACCGGCCGCCGTCTCCGCCGTCGGTCGACGCACTCTCCGAAGGGGAGGACGGCGACGCGCCCGCGGTCGACGACCTCACGGCCGCCGACGGAGCGGTGGGCGCCGAAGACGTCGACGCGCGCGACGGTGACGGTGCCGACGTCGATGTCGACGATGACGGTGCAGACTCCGACGGTGCCGAGGCGACGGGAACGGACGCGGCGGGGGACGACGACCCCGGGAGCGACGACGCCGGCCGGGAGTGACGCGCTCGCCGACGCGGCGACGCCCCGCGCGTCGAGGGGTCAGACGAATTCGGGACCGTCGACGTCGACTCCTTCCGCCTCCCGCCAGGAGTGCGCCGGCTCCCAGCCGAGCACCCGCTTCGCCTTCCCGAGGTCGAAGGCGGTCTCGTCGCCGTCGAGGTCGCAGTCGTCGGGGAGGTCGCCGTGGACCGCCTCGATCGCGGCGGCCGTGTCGCGCCCGACGAAGTTCTCCGCCGCGGTGACGAGCACGGCCTCGTGACCCGCGACCGGCGGTTCCGGAGCGGCCGGGTCGATCGCGGCCTCGACCGCGGCGATCAGGTCGCGGACGTCGACGTAGCTCCAGAAGTTACCGCTCGGCTCGGCGGTCGCGGGGTCGAACCCCTCCCGCGCCGCGCGGGTCTCGTAGGCCCCGGGGTAGTTCACCCACGAGGCGCGCAGCGAGACGGCGGAGACGCCGTACCGCCGGGCGACCCGCGCCGCGATCTCCTCGCCGACGACCTTCGAGAGGCCGTACGGGTCCTCCGGCTCGGTCGGCGTCTCCTCGTCGATCGGGAACGCGTCGGGGAGCCAGTGCTCCTCGGCGAAGGCGTGACCGTAGCAGCTCTCGCTCGACGCCCACGCGATCCGCGCGCCGGCCGCGCCCGCGGCGTCGAGGACGTTGTAGGTGCTGACGACGTTGTTCTCGAAGACGCGCGAGCCGGCGTGGTGGTCCGGGTTCGGGATCGCGGCGAGGTGGACGACGGCGTCCGGGTCGGCGGCCTCGACCAGCTGTTTCGTCTCGCCGTAGTCGGTCAGGTCGGCCGCCTTGAACGCGGCGTTCTCGCGGGTGCCCGACGGGAGCCGTCGGTCGACGCCCACGACCTCGTGGCCGGCCTCGGCGAAGTGGTCCACCGTCCAGCTCCCGACGCCGCCGCAGCTCCCCGTGACGAGGATGGTTGCCATCTCCGGGGGTTCCGCGATCGGCGCACGTAGCTCCGGCGATCGGTCGCCGACCGGTCGGGGAAAGTAACCTACTTGAGTGCGCGCGGGCAATCACCGGTCGCAGTCCCGTGGTGTAGTGGCCAATCATAATGGCCTTTGGAGGGAATCCGTCGGCGTCCGCGGTTGAGACGCGATCGCCGTCCGTCTCGCCGGAGACGGCCGTCGGATGCCCGAAGTCAGCCATTGACGGCGGTTCGAATCCGCCCGGGACTATTCTCCGAACGAAGTGAGGACGAATAGTCGCAATACGGATTCGAATCCGAGAACGGAGCGAAGCGGAGTGACCGTGGTTCGATATCCGCCCGGGACTATTCTGCCGCGAGCAATATCCCGATCGGGAAGCGCGCCGCCTCGGGTCTCGTTCGACCGCCGCCACCGCATCAGGCACAGGAGTTTTAGCGGAGGCATCAGATGGTGAGGTAGAGGCCGACGAGCCGGTGGCCGGCGGCGACACCTCGGCCGATAAGCCCCTTACTGATGGCACCGGACCTGACAATCGTAACGACCGCCGTCGCGCTCCCCTTCGTTGCAGCAGCCCTCTCGCCGCTTCTGTATCGCGTCCTCGGCGAACGGACCGGCTACGCGGGCGCCGCCGTGGCGGCGGCCAGTTTCGGACTGCTGGCGACGGGGATCGGCAGCTACGGTACCGTCGGGGTGCCGTGGGTCCCCGCGCTCGACATCGGGGCCCAGTTCACCGTGGACGGGTGGGGGCTCCTCTTCGCGCTCCTCGCCAGCGGCATCGGCGTCCTCGTGTTCGTCTACTCGGCCGCGTACATGCACGGCGAAGCGGGGTTAGCGCGCTACTACGCGGCGCTGTTGGCGTTCATGGGTTCGATACTCGGCGTCGCGCTCGCCTCCGACCTCGTGTTCGTCTTCCTGTTCTGGGAGCTGACCAGCCTCTGCTCGTTCGTGCTCATCGGTCACCACACCGACGACGACGAGTCGCGCTACTCGGCGCGGATGGCGATGGTCGTCACCGTGGGCGGCGGCCTGTGCCTGCTCGCGGGGGTGCTGATGCTCGCGGCGGCGGCGCGGGGCGCCCTCGGCGGCGCGACGTTCGACCTGACGGCGATGATCGCGAACGACGAGGCGATGCGCGCGGCCCTCCGCGAGTCGGGGCTGTTCGTCCCGGCGCTGGGGCTGATCGTCGTCGCCGCCGCCGCCAAGTCGGCGCAGGTGCCGCTCCACTTCTGGCTGCCGAACGCCATGGTCGCGCCGACGCCCGTCTCCGCGTTCCTCCACTCCGCGACGATGGTGAAGGTGGGCGTCTACTTCCTCGGCCGCGTGCGCCCCCTCCTGATGAGTCCCGAATGGGTGTCGCTCGTCGCGACCCTGGGCCTCCTGACCATGACCGTCGGAGCGCTGCTGGCCGTCGCCGCGACCGACACGAAGGAGCTGCTCGCCTACTCGACGGCGAGCCACCTCGGGCTGATGGTCGCGGGCTTCGGCTTCGACATCGTCTACGGCGGCGAGGCCGGCGCCTTTCACCTCCTCAACCACGCGCTGTTCAAGGCGCCGCTGTTCCTCGTTGCAGGGATCGTCGTTCACGAGGCCGGGACCCGAAATCTCGACGACCTCGGCGGACTCTGGCGGGAGCTCCCGGTGACGGCCGCCGTCACCGCGGTCGCCGCGTTGAGCATGGCCGGCATCCCGCCGTTCAACGGCTTCTACTCCAAGGAACTGCTGTTCGAGGCGGCGTACGAAGTCGCCCACGAGGCCGGCGGCATCGCGTGGCTGTATCCAGTCGTGGCGACGCTCGCGAGCGTGTTGACCGTCGTCTACTCGATAAAGTTCCTCGCGCTGTTCTTCGGCGAGCGGCGGGCCCCGGTCGCGGACGTCCACCGACCGCCGATCGCGATGGTCGCACCCCCGGCCGTGCTGGCCGTCGCGGCGGTCGTCGTCAGCCTCGCGCCGCAGTTGGCGGTCGACGGTATCGTCCAGGGCGCCGTCGAGGCCACCGCCACCGGCGAGGCCCAGCTCGAGGTCGGACTGCCGACGCACCTCTCGCCGCCGGTCGCGATGTCCGCCGTCGCCGTCATCGGCGGGTTCGCCGCGTACCCGCTTCGAGAGCGTCTCGCGGCGGGAATCAACCGCGGCGTCGACGCGCCGATTCCGGTTCGACCCAGCGGGTGGTACGACCGGATCGTCTCGACGGCCGCGCCGACGAGCGCTCGGTTCGGCTCGGCGGTCCACGACGGCCTCCTCCGGACGTACGTGGGGTGGGTGGCGGCGGCCGGGAGCCTGTTCGCGCTCGCCGGCTTCGCCGCGGCGGGAGCGTCCCTCGGGGCCGGCGGGGTCCGCGTTCCGCTGGCTGTCGCCGTCGTGCTGGGCGTCGCGACCCTCGCCGGCGTGGCCGTGGCGACCGCGTCGTCGCACGTGTCCGGCGTGCTCACGCTGTCGATCCTCGGGTTCATGCTCGCCATCTTCTTCATCCTCGCGAGCGCGCCGGACCTGGCGCTCACGCAGCTGGTCGTCGAGACGCTCGTCCTCCTCGTCTTCCTGCTCGTCCTCCAGCGGCTGCCGTCGTTTTACTCGGACGTCCGCCCGCTCGCCATCGCTCGCGACGCGGCCGTGTCGATCCTCGTGGGCGCGACGGCGTTCGTCTCGGTACTCCTGACGATACCCGGTCCCGACGCCGAGCCGACGAGCGTCGCCACGTACTACACGGAGCAGGCGATTCCGGGCGGCGGCGGCTCGAACGTCGTCAACGTCATCCTCGTGGACTTCCGGGCGTTCGACACGCTGGGCGAACTACTGGTCGTCACGATCGCCGCGATCGCCATCCTCGTGCTCGTGACGATGCGGACCCGCGGTGAGACGGTGACCGAGGGCGACGAGGAAGCGGTCCTCGACGGAGGTGAGTCGCCGTGACGACGACGATCATGCGGACGACCGCCCGAGTGACCGTCCCCATCGTGCTCGTCGTCTCCATCTCGCTGTTCTTACAGGGCCACAACCTGCCCGGCGGCGGCTTCATCGGCGGCGTCCTCACCGCGGCGGCGTTCGTGCTGATATACGTCGCCCACGACCTCGACTACCTGGAGTCTGGGGTGCTCGGCCGGGAGGTCGAGGCCGGCACCAGCGTCTTCGAACACCGCACCGTCACCGCCTACCGCCGCACGTTGCTCGCGGGCCTGGTGATCGTGCTCGGCAGCGGATTCGCGGGGCTCCTCGTCGGCGACCCGTTCCTGACTCAGGGGTACGTCCACCTCGAAGGCGTCCCGATCTACCACGAGGTCGAACTCGCGAGCGCGCTCGCGTTCGACCTGGGCGTGTACCTCGTCGTCGTCGGCAGCCTCCTGACTATCGTCTCGGTGGTGAGCGCGGAATGAGGCGGCGCGAAACGATTCCGTCCGGCCGACGCGGGGGCGGTGAGCGATGAGCGTCGCCCTCGCGGTCGCGGTCGGCGGGCTGTTCGCCGTCGGGACGTTCCTGCTGTTACAACGGGACCTGGTTCGGGTCGTGTTGGGCGTCGCCGTCGTCTCCCAGGCGACGTTCGTCTACCTGATCGCGATGGGGGGCATCGACGAGGGTACCGGGGACCTCGTGCCCGTCCTCGAGGTCCACGGCGGCGGCGTCCCCGAAGTCGCCGACCCGGTGGTACAGGCGCTCGTCCTGACGGCGATCGTCATCAGCCTCGGAACGACCGCGCTGGCGCTCGTGCTGTCGTACCGCGCGTACGAGGAGAACGAGAGTATGGACGTCACGGAGTGGAAGCCATGAGCCGGTTCGTGATCGCGCCGCTACTAGCCGCGGTAACCACCGCCGTGCTGACGCTCGCGCTCGGTCGGCGGCCCCGGATACAGCGCGCGACGAGCGTGGCCGGCGCCGTCGCCTACGTCGGGACCGTGTCCGCCGCCGTCTGGTCGGTGGTTCTCGGGCCGGCGGCGCCCGGCGCGGCCGCGTATCAGGTGGGCGGCTGGCCCGCCCCCTTCGGGATCACGCTCGTTCTGGACGGGCTGTCGGCGTTCATGCTGACGATCGCCGCGGGCGTCGGCGCCGCGTCGATACTGTTCTCGCTCCGGTACGTGACCGCCGAGAACCAGCGCGTGTACTACCATCCGCTGTTCCACATGCTCCTCGTGGGCGCGACCGGCGCGTTCCTCACCGGCGACCTGTTCAACCTCTTCGTCTGGTTCGAGGTGATGCTGATCGTCAGTTACGTCTTCGTCGCCTTCTACGGCACCGACCACGCCACCGCGGCGTCGTTCCGGTACCTGGTGATGAACGTGTTCGGAAGCTCGCTCATGCTCGTCGCCGTCGGCGGCCTGTACGCCACCACGGGGACGCTCAACATGGCCGACATGGCCCGACGACTGGCGGCTCCCGACGCGTACGGCATCGATCCCGCGCCCGTCGTCGGGCTGTCGGCCCTGTTGCTCGCGGTGTTCGCGCTGAAGGCCGGGCTCGTCCCCTTCCAGTTCTGGGTGCCCGCCGCCTACACCGCCGCCCCGGCGCCGATCACCGCGATGTTCGCCGGCGTCACGAAGAAGGTCGGGATCTACGCGATCGTTCGCCTCTACTTCACGGTCCTCGCCGCCGCGTCGGTCCCCGTCGACGCGCCGGGCCTCACCGCCGCGTCACCCCTCGGCTTCCTCGCCCCGGTGCTGGGGGCGATGGGGGTTGCGAGCATCGTCGTCGGCGGGTTCGGCGCCGTCGGCCGGGACCGGCTCGGGGCCGTGTTCGCGTACTCGAGCATCGGGCAGGTCGGCTTCATCGCCGTGCCCGTCGCCGTCGCCGCCGCGGCGCCTCCCGCGGGGACGCTCCGCGGGGTCGCCATCGCCGCCGCGCTCGTGTTCGCGCTCCACCACGCGCTCGCGAAGGGACTGCTCTTCCTCTCGGCGGCCGCCGTCGAGGACGCGACGAAGACGGACCGCCTGGCGGACCTCGGCGGCTTCGCCGGCCACTCGCCGGTGCTCTCGGGGGCCGTCTTCGTCGGCCTCCTCTCGCTGATCGGCCTCCCGCCGCTGACCGGGTTCTTCGGGAAGCTCCTCGCGTTCGACGCGGCGGTCCGGGGAGTCGCGTCCGCTCCCGGCCCGTCGTCGGCGCTCGCGCTGGTCGCGTTGCTCCTCGGTGCCGTGCTCACGATCCTGTACGCGACGCGGGTGTGGGTCGGCGGCTTCTGGGGGCGCGAGACGACGGCGGTCGAGGTCGCGACCGTCGAGTCGGGTCAGGTCGCCGTCCTCGTCGCGCTCGCCGCGGCCGTCGTTCTCGTCGGCGTGGGGTTCGACCCGATCTACCGGTTCGCGGAGACGGCCGCGGCCGCCGCGCTCGACTCCGAGGGGTACGTCGACGTCGTGGGGCTGAGCGGGGGTGACGGCGCGTGACCCGCACCTGGCCGGTCGCCGGGTTCCTGTTCGGCGTCATCTGGGTGTTCGTCCAGGGACCGCCGCTCGCGCCCGAACCGCTCGTCGGGTCGCTGCTGATCGGCCTCGCGGTCGGCTTCCCCACGGCCTTCGTCTTTCGGCGTCTGTACGGGGAGACCGTCGACCTCCCCCGGTCGATCCGCGCGGTCCCGTACGCGCTGTGGTACGTGCTGACGTTCGTTCGGGAGGCGATCGTCGCCAGCCTCGACGTCACGTACCGCGTGCTCGCGCCCTCCAGACCGACCGACTCCGAGGTGATCCTCATCCCGTTGCGCGTACAGACCGACCTCGGCGTGACCACCATCGCCAACAGCATCACGATGACCCCCGGATCGCTCACGCTCAACTACGACCCCGAGGAGAACGCGCTGTACGTCCACGTGATCGACGGGAGCGATCCGGAGGACGTCGTCGACCCGATCCGCGACTGGGAGAGCTACGCGCTCGTCATCTTCGACGAGGAGCTCTCGCCGAGCGACCCCGCGCCGGACTTCGCCGTCTACCCGCCCGACCGAACGCATCCCGCGCTCAAGCAGGCGGCTCCGGAAGCGGGGGAGGAGACGGCGACCGATCGGCCGACCGAGGAGGCCACGGGAGGTGACGGAGATGGCCGCTGAGGGGTCGCTGGTGGCGGTCATCGACGCCGCGATCGTCCTCGTGGCGCTGCTGAACCTGCTGTGCGGCTACCGCGCGGTCCGAGGGCCGACGGTCCCCGACCGCGTGGTCGCGCTGGACGCGATCGCGACGAACGTCGTCGCGATCGCCGTCCTGTTCGCCATCAAGACCGGTCGGGGCCTCTTCGTGATCGTCAGCCTCGTGCTCGCGATCATCGCGTTCCTCTCGACGGTCGCGGTTGCCAAGTTCATCACCGAGGGCGACATCATCGTTACGAACGAGTGACAACTATGAATTACCGACATCGAACCCGACGGGAGAGTCAGACCGGGCAGCGCGCCTCCGGAGGGGGACGCCGATGATCGAATCGACTCCGATACGCGCGTGGATCGTCATCGCGCTCGTCGTCGTCGGGGCGTTCTTCCTCACGGTCGGGACGATCGGGCTGTTGCGGCTGCCGAACGTGTACAACCGGATGCACGCGACGAGCAAGCCGGCGACCATCGGTGCGGTCGCCGTCTTCCTCGCCGGGTTCGTCCACTTCGGTCCCGGGGGCGCCGGCCTCTCGTCGCTCATCGGTATCGTCTTCCTGTTCCTGACGGTGCCGACCGGCGCGCACATGATCTCGCGGGCGGCGGAACGGACCGGCGTCCCGTTCCTCGGGTCCGTCACGTGGCCGGGGAGATCGGACGACGAGTGAGGGGGCTCCCGACGCGCGTCGCCCGCTCCCGTCGAATGTGAACTACCCGCAAGGTATATGCCGGACAGGTCTCTCCTCGCACTCGTATGTCGGGACCGACTCGATCGCCGCGCTCGACGCGAGCCGCCGAGGGCGACGAGACCGCTCGCGGTGACGGCGACTCCCGGACGCGGTCCGCGAGGGACCGTATCCGCGTCGACGACGAGGTGCCGCCGGCGTTCGAACGCGACCTGCGGGGCCTCGCGGACGTCGCTCGGAACCCCTCGCGTCGACCCCTCGCCACCCTCGTCGCGGCGGTCGTCGTCGGCGCGCTCGGCTACCAGTCGTACGTCGTCGCCGCCGCGGCCGGCCCGGTCGCCGGGCTCCTCGCGGCCGCCGCCGTCGCCGTCGCGTACGCGGCCGCCAAGCGATTCTGGGCGGTGCAACACCGGCTCATGATCGCGGCGCTCGCGGCGGCGGACGAGCTCGATCGGCTCCGGTGACTGAGGGGTATCGGACGCGGCGAGCGCGTTCGAAGGCGGCCGGGAGTTCGCGCGGGTCGCCGCCATGTGTGTCATTTTTTAACATCCAAGTCATGTGATAGCGTATGGACCACACGCAGTACCGCGACGCCGTCGTCGAGAACCGTCGGAAGCACGGCTTCGAGCCGGTCGACGAGTACACGAACGGGTTCGACCCGGTATGGGAGACCCGCGACGAGGACGCCTCTATCGGCCCCGTCGCCGTCATCGCCACGCTCGTCGACGACGAGCCGGACCCCAGCCCGGAGGACCTCGTCGCGGTCGCGGACTCGTTCCGCGACGTGCTCGTCGACCGCGTCGACGACCGGCACGGCTCGACGACCCCCCTCGGCTACGTCGTCTTCCCGGTTCCCGATCCGGACCCGTCGCTCGTCGACGCGGCGCGCTCGTACACGGTCGCCCGCCGCCGGACCAACGTCTTCCCAATCGTGTACGACTGCGAGGACGAGACGCTCCACCGACACGAGGTGCCGCGGCTGAAGGGACGGGGTATCTACCGCCGACAGGCGGAGGACGCCGACCGGCTGTTCGACGTCTGAGACGCAGTTAAAAAACGGCGGCGACCGCTCAGATCAGGCGCTCGGCGATCCGACCGGCGCCCTCGGCGGCGGCGGTCGCGGGGTCGTCGGGGGAGACGACCTCGACGTCGCGGTCGAGCTCGGCCGAGAGCCGCTTCTCGAACTCCTCGGCGAGCCCGGGGATGCAGGCCATGCCGCCGGTCGCCGCGACCGGCCGGCCCAGCGCGAGCTGGTACGGCTTCATGTGGTCGTTCGCGAGCTCCGGGAGGAACTCGTTGGCGACGACGTCGACCGCCTCGTCGATGTAGCGGTCGACCGGCTCCCGCACGCCGCGGTCGACGGTGAACTCGTGGCTCCCGCCGCCGGGCTGTTGGATCACGTCCGTGAACGGCTCGAAGTCGTACACGTCGGCGTGCTCCTCCTTGTACTCGCGGGCGGTCGTCCGGTCGATGTGGACGCGCCCCTGGCTCTCCTCCTCGACGGCGGCGACGATCCGGCGGTCGACCTCGTTGCCCGTCACCGAGCCGGTCGAGAACGGCGAGAGCTGCTCGCCGCGGCGGTAGGCGCACGCCTCCAACGTCGTCGACCCCATGTTAATCGAGACGAACACCTCGTCGATGGCGGCCAGGTCGTCGCCGTAGGCGGGGATCGCCCCGCACAGCGACTCCGGGTAGCTCCGCGTCTCGGCCTGCCCGATCGAGGAGCCCTCGATGACCGACTTGAGGTTCTCCACGCCCGCCTCGTTGTCGATGGTGGGGACCGCGTAGACGACCGCGCTGTCCTCGGGGACGTCGTGGGCGTCCACGAGGGCCTCGAAGAAGCGCTCGGCGTCGGCGACGCTCTCGTCGTCCTCCGGCAGCCCCGACCGGAGCATAAAGCGCACCGTGTCGGGGTACTCGATCGCGGCCTCGTGGCCGAACAGGACCCGCTCATCGCCCGTGATGGCGTCCTCGTACGTCGCCAGACACGTCAGCGTCGAGTGTCGCTCGCGGCCCCCGCGTCCGTCGGGGAGGTCGAGCACCGTCCGCGTGCTGCCGAGTTTCACACCCACCGCTTCCGGGCCGTCTGTACTGTTGATCTCCGTGGATTCGTCGTCGTCGCTCATTGTTAATCACTCGCACACGAAGCGATTCGGACGATGGAGACGAGACTGATCCGGTGGTCCGCGGGAGTGAACGGCCGATCGTGGCGGGGGGCGTCGAACCCCTCCAGTCGACGCGTCAGCGCGTCGACCGCGTCGGGGGCGACCCAGCCGAGTTCGGCGTAGTACGACAGCGCGTCGCGGGCTCGCAGGCGGCCGCCGACGTCGACGAGGT
Source organism: Halorubrum sp. Ea8 (assembly GCF_002252925.1). NCBI lineage: Archaea > Methanobacteriati > Methanobacteriota > Halobacteria > Halobacteriales > Haloferacaceae > Halorubrum > Halorubrum sp. Ea8. The sequence goes on along the minus strand of NZ_NHPF01000158.1, from coordinate 6,106 downwards.
AGCCGAGCCACTCGCCGACCTCGCGTTCCGCGTCCGTCGAGGCCGGGACCGCCCGCAGGTACGGGCGGTCGCCGGCGTCGGCGGGTCGGTCCCCGCCGCCGGCCAGCCGCAGCCCTCGCTGGCGCTGGAGCAGCTCCGTGAACGCGGCCGAGCGGGCGGCCTGCTCCGCTCGGTTCCGGTTCGGCTGACGAAGCGACCGCTCCCGAGGCGCTCCGTCCGCGCCGTCCCGCGGTGCGTCCGCGATCCGGCGCAGCTCCCGTACGTCGTATCTCCGTGGATTCAGACTCATGTTCCGTCCGTCGTTCGCGTCCGTACGGTCACGGTTGCCGTCGGCATATATGATAGTTCCTCCGCAGTTATCAGCGGTGAGAAACTATTCGCCGGGCCGACGGCGCGGGACCGGGACCGCAGTCACCTCAGCGCTTTCCCGTGCGGAGCCGCTACCCCGTATGTGAAACGAAACGTCGGACGGATCGACGCGTTCGCACGGGTCGCCGGCGGCGCCGCGCTCGCGGTCATCGCCGTCCTCGTCGCGAGCGGCAAGGTGAGCGTTCCGGTGGGCTCCGCGGTCGGCCTCGGCCTCGCCGGCGCGGTGTTGATCGTCGAGGGCGCGACGCGGCGGTGTCTGCTGTATCGGGCGCTCGGAATCGACCGCTGTCCGGTGGAGTGACCCCGACGGGGACTACCTGACCGTCTCCCGACCGGTCACGGTCTCCACCTCCAGTTCGTACAGCGAGAAGTCGACGCGCTCGACCGCTTCGTCGAACAGCCGAAACGGCGGAAACCACTCGTTGAGCGTCTCCTCGTCGACGTCCCCCTGCCACTCCCGGAGCGGGCCGCGGACCTGAACGCTCCACGACTCCGTCGCCGAGCCCTCGTAGCACACGAACGTGGCGGTCTCGGTCGTCTCGATGAACTTCCCCTTCTCGCTGTCGCCGTCGTGCTCGCTCACGCGGAGGAGGAACCGGTCGCCGTCGTAATGGTAGCTCAGCGGGACGGCGTACGAGTCGTCGGCGTCAGCGAGCCCGAGAACGCCGTGCTCGCCCGCTCGGAGGCGGTCGTCGACGTCGGACTCGGACATGCCGCTCGTGTACACGTACTCTGCGTGTTCCATACGTCCGACACGCGGCGGAGGGACAAATAGGCACCACTCCTGTCAATCGACCGTCAGCACCTCTTGCGCCGGCGCCGGCCGATTCGAACACGGCGCGTCGGGACCCCGAGAGCTCGCGCCCGGGGAGACTCACTCGCCCTCGCTCCACGGGAGCGGCTCCGTACACCAGTGACAGAAGTCGAGCTCGGCGTCGGTCTCCTTCCCGCAGGCCGGGCACTCGACCCGCACGGCCTCGCCGCCCTCGCCGGTGAGTCCGGCGACCGGCGAGCCGGCGGCGAGGCCCTCGTCGTCCGCGCTCGCGGCGCGGCGCCGCACCGCTTCCGCGGTCGCGTTGACGCGCTTCCGCTCGGCGACGTCCGCCCGCCCGACGACGTAGGCGTCGATCGACGAGAGCACGGTGAGGAGGGCGACCGGGAGCGCGACCTCGGTCGGTAGCGCGGCGGCGGCCTCGACCGGCGACGCCGCCGGCCCGGCGGGGTCGACGTCGTAGAGCGCGAGCAGCGCGACGCCGCCGCCGACGACCGTGACGTGCCACAGCAGCGCCCGTCCCCAGCGGCGCAAGACGAGGTGACCGAGCCCCGGGAACGCCAGCGCGAGGACCGCGGCGAGGACGGGACGCAACTGGTCTCGCATACGACGCGGGTTTGGGTGGGGACTATTTACCGTCTGCGGTGTCGACGCTCCGCCCGCCGCGGATAACAACCGTTAATCGACGCGCGGTCCTCCGGTCCGGCATGAGCAGGCAGCGGGCGACCGCGTTCGTTCCCGGGCACGTCACCGCCTTCTTCAGCGCCCATCCGGCCGAGCGCCCCGCGGCGGCCGGGTCGCGCGGGGCCGGACTCGCCCTCACCGACGGCGTGACGGTCCGGGTGTCGGCGGCGGGGACCGAGACCGACGGGTCGGGGACCGCCGACCCAGCGGCCCACGGATCGCAGACCGCCGACCTCCCGACCGACGGCGACGCCGGATCCCGCGCGATCGACGGCGAGCCCGGAACGATCGGCGCGGTCGAGGACGTGCTCGCGGAGCTGGGGGCCGCGGGCGGCGCGGGCGACGCCGACGGGGTCCCCGTCGACGTCGCGGTCGAGACCGACCTCCCGATCGGCGCCGGCTTCGGCGTCTCCGGCGCGGCGGCGCTCGGCGCGGCGCTCGCGGCCAACGACGCCCTCGACCGCGGGCGCTCCGAGAACGAGCTGGTCCGGACCGCCCACGAGGCGGAGGTGAACCGAGGGACCGGCCTCGGGGACGTGGTCGCGCAGGCGCGCGGCGGCGTCCCGATCCGGGTGACGCCCGGCGCGCCGGGCGTCGGGAAGCTCGACGGGATCCCCGCGGTCGGCCGCGTGGAGTACGTCACCTTCGGCGAGCTGTCGACGGAGGCGGTCCTCGGCGGCGACACGACCGCCCTCTCCGCGGCCGGCGAGGCGGCGCTCGACCGCCTCCGCGCGGACCCGCGGCTCCCGACGCTGATGGCCGCGGCCCGCGACTTCGCCGGCGAGGCGGACCTCCTCGTTCCCGAGGTCGCCGAGGCGATCGACGCGGTCGCCGAGGCGAACGGCGGTTCGGGCGGCGCGGCCGACGGCCCCGGGGCGGCCATGGCGATGCTCGGGCGCACCGTCTTCGCGCTCGGCACCGGGCTCTCCGACGCGGGCTACGACCCCCGAGTCTGCCGAATCGACGCCGCGGGCGCGCGGCTCGCCGGGGACCGCAACCGTGAGTAAGGACTTTGCCGCGTTCGGCCGGAGTGGCGGACATGGCTGAGTCGCTCCGCTCGTTCTTCGACGGGCTCTCGGCGCTCCCGCTGACGGTCCACACCGGCACCTCGTACCCGTACCGGCGGTCGTGGTTCGTCGTGTTCGCGCCGCCGAGCGGTTCCGAGGGCGATCACGTCGCACTGCTCGCGCTCGAGGACGAACCAACGTCTGGGACGGCTTCTGGACGTTTCGCCCGGAGCTCGTGACCCGACTGGAGCGGTACATCGCCGAGGAGCTCTGAGGCGGGCGGGCCGCCCGATCCCGCGGCCGCCTCGGGCGACGCCGACGAACAAAGCTTTACCGCGTCGACCGCCTATCTCCGGCAAATGGTACTCGACGACCTCGGTTCGTCCCTGCGGGGCAGCCTCGACAAGCTCCAGGGGAAGACCCGCCTCTCCGAGAGCGACGTCGAGGAGATCGTCAAGGAGATCCAGCGCTCGCTCCTCTCGGCCGACGTCGACGTCTCCCTCGTCATGGAGCTGTCGGACTCGATCAAGACCCGCGCGCTCGAAGAGGAGCCGCCGGGCGGCACCACGGCGAAGGACCACGTCCTCAAGATCGTCTACGAGGAGATGGTCGACCTCGTCGGGGACTCCACGGAGCTCCCCTTGGAGAACCAGACGATCCTCCTCGCCGGCCTCCAGGGGTCGGGGAAGACCACCTCCGCCGCGAAGATGGCGTGGTGGTTCTCGAAGAAGGGCCTCCGCCCCGCCGTCATCCAGACGGACACCTTCCGGCCGGGCGCGTACGACCAGGCCAAACAGATGTGCGAGCGTGCGGAGGTCGACTTCTACGGGAACCCCGACAACGACGACCCCGTCGACATCGCGCGGACGGGCCTCGAAGAGACGGAAGACGCCGACGTGCACATCGTCGACACCGCGGGCCGACACGCGCTCGAGGACGACCTCATCGCGGAGATCGAGGAGATCGAGCGCGCGGTCGACCCCGACCGCTCCCTCCTCGTCCTCGACGCCGCGATCGGGCAGGGCGCCAAGGAGCAGGCCCGCCAGTTCGAGGAGTCGATCGGGATCGAGGGCGTGATGATCACCAAGCTCGACGGGACCGCGAAAGGCGGGGGGGCGCTCACGGCGGTCAACGAGACCGACTCCTCCATCGCCTTCCTCGGGACCGGCGAGACGGTCCAGGACATCGAGCGGTTCGAGCCCTCCGGGTTCATCTCCCGGCTGCTCGGGATGGGCGACCTCAAACAGCTCTCCGAGCGCGTCGAGCGCGCCATGCAGGAGGCCCAGGAGGACGACGAGGACTGGGACCCCGAGGACATGCTGCAGGGGGAGTTCACCCTGAAGGACATGAAAAAGCAGATGGACGCGATGAACCGGATGGGGCCGCTCGACCAGGTGATGGACATGATCCCCGGCATGGGCGGCGGGATGATGGACCAGCTCCCGGACGACGCGATGGACGTCACCCAAGACCGGATGCGCAAGTTCGAGCGGATCATGGACTCGATGACCGAGGAGGAGCTGACGAACCCCCGCGTCGTCGGTCAGTCGCGCACGGAGCGGATCGCCCGCGGCTCCGGCACCGACGAGGAGACGGTCCGGCAGCTCCTGGAACAGCACTCTATGATGGAGCAGACGATCAGCCAGTTCCAGGGGATGGGCGAGGGCGACATGCAGCGCATGATGAAGAAGATGGGCGGCGGCGACGGCGGCGGCCTCGGCGACATGATGGGCGGCGGCAAGGGCCCGTTCTGATCGGCGTCTCGCGGCGACCGGACGCCCGCTTCGACCCTCGAGTGGCTTGACGGCCGACGCCGTCGCGCCACTGACACTTTTGAGAGCCGCTCTCGAACTCCCCGTATGGTCCCGGCCTCCGACGAACCGCCGACCGACGGTCCGGCCGGCGCCTCGCCGGACGACGGGCCGTCGGCCGCCGGCCCCGTCACCGACCGCTCGCCCCGTCCCGGCCCGCTCCTCGACCGGACGCTCGCGCACGTCGAGCGGCTCCTCCCCCTCGCGCTCGTTCCGCTTCTCACAGCGCTCCTCAACGTCGAGGACCTGGCCGCCACGGCGGAGACCGACACGGTGGTCTCCGTCAGCGCGTCGTTCCCCGTCTATCGATACGACCTCTGGAGCATCATCGACCCGCCCGGCGACGGCGGCGCGTCGACGTCGGTTCCCTTCGACTCGGTCGGGCCACTCGCGCTCGCCGTCCCGCTCCTCGGCGCGTACGTCGTCGTTTCGGGGGCGCTGAGCGCAGGGTACTTCGGGAGCATCGCCGAGGGGATCACGACCGGTCGATTCGACTTCGTCGCCAACGTCCGACGGTTCGCCGTCCGGCTGATCGCGCTGGAGGCGCTCGTCGTCGCCGCGATCCTCCTCGCCGTCGTGCCGTTGGCCGCGTTCCCGCCGCTGCTCGTGTTTGCCGTGGTCGCCCTCCTCGTCCTCTCGTACCTGTTCTTCCCGACGGTGTACGTCCTCGTGCTGGAGGACCGCGGGATCGAGTCCGCGATTCGGCGGGCGTACGGGCTCGTCACGCGACACCGGCCGCTGTGGTTCTTCCTCGCGCTCGCGGCAGCGACGGCGCTCTGTTCGGTCCCGCTGAGCGCCCTCGCTTACTCCGGTCCGGTACCCGCGGTCGTCGCGGCGGTGGTCGCGGCGCCGATCGCCCTCGCGTTCAACGTCGCGGCGGCCCTGAAGGTCGCCGCGATGGCGGACGTCGACGCGGTCCGCTGACTCGATGGGCGTCTTCACGACCCTTATACGTCCCGCTCGGCTACAATCGATAGATGGAACTCAGGCGGATCGGCGGCTACGACGCACTGATCCTCGTCTCGGTCATCTGGTTCCTCGGGAAGTTCGCTCGCTACCTCTTCCCGCCGCTCTTCGGTCCCCTCCAGTCGACGTACGGCCTCAGCAACGCCACGATCGGTGCCGCCTTCTCGGGGTTCATGATCGCGTACGCGCTGATGCAGTTCCCCAGCGGCGCGGTCGCCGACCGGATCGGTCCGGTCCCCGTGGTCGTCGGCGGCGCGTCGGTCGCGGGGGTCGGCGCCCTGGCGCTCGTCGTCGACTCGCCGTTCGCGGCGCTGGTCGCGGCGATGGCCGTCATCGGAGTCGGGACGGGCGTCCACAAGACGGTCGCCGTGCGCCTGCTCGCTCGCGTCTACCCGGCTCGAATGGGGCGGATGCTCGGCATCCACGACACGCTCGGCGCGCTGAGCGGGGTCGTCGCGCCCGCGGTCGTCGTGGCGTTCCTCTCGCCGCCGGCGGCG